>JBLMVP010000127.1:0-9927 GCA_050256755.1 Sphingobacteriales bacterium
TTATTGGTGTTAGAGAAAATCCCGGGCCGGGAATAGAACAAAACTTTACAATCCCACAGCAAGCAGCAAATAAATATATTACAGGATTAAAAAGTTTTGTATCAGTTAAAGGTGGTGCGTATTTCTTTTTTCCTTCTGTTACTGCTGTGAGATATCTGAGTACGCTTTAAAAAGTTATATTAATCATGGATTCTTTTTTAATCCATCACTTCATAAATGACCATGGGGTTTGCTTTGTTTTTTAAAGTTACCTCTCCTACTTTTTGGCAGTTAAAGGATTCTTTTACTTTTTGATATGAATCTTCATTAATTAAAATCTGATTTTCTTTGGCAGCTGATTGCAATCGTTGAGCTGTGTTTACTGTATCTCCAATAACTGTATAATCCAGTCTTTTAAGATTAGCAGAACCAATATTACCGGAAATCACTTCGCCACTATTAATACCAATAGAAACTTTTGGAGAAAAATGTTCTGATACGGATGGAAGTTTATCAACCTGGTTTCTTACATTAATGCAGGCATCAATAGCCCTGTCTAAATGATACTGGCCACGAAATACAGCCATAATAGCATCGCCGATAAATTTATCAATATAACCACCCTGTGCAATAATTTCTTTCACCATCACATCAAAATAATTATTCAGCAATTTTACTACAGTGTCGGGGTTTTCGTTTTCGCTGATGGAAGTAAAACTGCAAATGTCAATAAAAGCAACCGTTGCTTCCACTGTTTCATTAGCCATTAAAGAAGATTCATATTCCCTGCTGCCCATAAAATTGAGCACCGTTTCATCTACATACATTCTGAGAATATTGTTTTCTTTGATGGCTTTTAATGTGTCTTTGATTTGTATAACATGCTTTAATGTTTTTTCCATCGTCAGTGTAAGGTCTTCGAAATTGATGGGCTTGGTAATAAAATCAAATGCACCCCGGTTCATAGCTGTACGAATATTGGCCATGTCGCCATAAGCAGAAACGATCACAGATTTAATCAGGGGACTTGATTCATTCAACCGGCTGAGCAGGGTTAAGCCGTCCATCTCAGGCATATTAATATCGCTGAGTACAATATCAACATCGGGATTTTGCTGAATTTTTTCCAGCGCATCTTTCCCATTCACCGCAAAAACAAATTCGTACTGCTGCTCCCGTATTTTTTGACGAAATTTTTGTTTGATGAGAACTTCCAAATCCGTTTCATCATCCGCCACTAAAATTTTTGCCATTAGTTCAAGGGTTTAAGTTTTTCTTTTAGTAAGGTGAAGTCAACGGGTTTGGTTAAAAAATCATCTGCGCCTAATCGTTTGGCAGTATTAAAATTTTCCGCATCGCCGTAAGCAGTTATCATCATTACTACCGGCGGTGGTTTATGATATTTTTGTTTGATGTATCCCAGCAGTTCCAACCCACTCATTCCCGGCATATTGATATCAGATAAAATCAATACCGCTTCATGCTCATGATCGTTAAGATATACTAATGCTTCTTCCCCGGAAAAAGCAAAGGCAAATTCCATTTCATTATCCCTTATTTCCCTTCTGAAACGTTGTAGAAAAAGGGTTTGGATATCTGTTTCATCATCTACTACTAAAATTTTCATATAATATCTATATTTTAAACAGGTAATTGAATAATAAATTCTGCACCCTCGCCTTCTTTAGTTTCCAATTTCAATTCTCCTCCGTGAGCTTTTATAATATCATAACTTAACGATAAGCCCAACCCGGTACCCTGTCCAACAGGTTTGGTGGTAAAGAAAGGCTGAAAAATTTTATCCATTACTTTTTGAGGTACACCCATACCATTATCTTTTACCCTTACTTCCACTTTACCCCGCCCGACATGGTCATCCGGGCTGGCATTTATTTTCTTTGTAGTAACCCAAACAGTAGGCTCATACCCCGGAATGTTTAATTTCTTTTTCTCTGTAACAGAATAAAAAGCATTGGTAATTAAGTTAAGAATAACCCTGCCTACATCCTGGGAAACTATAGTAATTTTTTCCAAATTGGGTTCAAAATCTTTTATCATAGCAGAATTAAAGGATTTGTCTTTTGCCCTAAGTCCGTGGTAACTTAACCGCAGGTATTCATCCGCAAGTGCATTAACATCTGTTGGCTCTTTGATACCTGAACTGTTGCGGCTATGCTGCAGCATTCCTTTTACAATGGCATCAGCTCTTTTGCCATGAAAATTTATTTTTTCCTGGTTTTGTACAAGATCATTGATAATGGTTTCCAGTTCCGATTTTTTAACAGGGTCAATTTCGATTTTATTTATTCCTGTTTTTATTTCATCTGCCAGTTCCACACTAATCTCTGAAAAGTTATTAACGAAGTTCAGTGGGTTTTGAATTTCATGTGCTATGCCGGCGGTGAGTTCCCCTAAGGAAGCCATTTTTTCGGACTGAATTAATTGATTTTGTGCTTCTCTTAGATCATTTAGTGATTTGCGCAATTCATTAGTACGGTTCATAACTTTTTCTTCGAGCTGCTGGTTATGTTTTTTTAGTGCACCGGATCGGTATTGTATATAGATGCCAACAATGCTTATAAAAAAGAAAACATATAAAGTATAAGCCCACCATGTTTTCCACCAGGGTGGTGTAATAGTAAATTTGAATTCAGCAGGCGCTGACCATAAACCATTCATTCCTTTACTGGAAACTTTGAAGATATAATTTCCTGGCGGGAGGTCACGGTAATTTTCACTAAAATTTTTGTCGGAAGCGGGGCTCCAGTTTTTATCAATGCCTTCTAGTAAATAACGATATTTTACTTTATCGGGGTTGCTTATATGATTGCCGGTAAAATTGAAACTAAGATAATTTTGGTTGTAAGGTAAACGGAGATTTACCGGTAAATGATAAGGACCTTCAATGTTATTCCATCTTATTTTGTTTTTTTGAAGATAACCTGTGTCTTTAGGTAATTCTTTATTTGGATAAAATGATTCTCTATCTGTTTTCCAGAGCGTATCAATATTTTTTACCTGATTTTTTGTTTCATCCCTGTTGTAAAAGAATTGAGGTTTATCCATGATATTAATACCACAGATATAAGGTAAAAGAACTACTGTATCTGTTTTTGCTTCATCTATAATAGTAAGTATCTGGTTATCTACACCAGCCCATAATTGCCCGCTTTTTGAAAAATAGGAACTATTTTCTGCGAAGTCAACATAAGTTAAGCCCTGCGATTTTCCGTAGGAGGTAGCTTTCCATATTGGCTTTTGATTATTTTCTTTTAACGAGGGGGTGAGAATGGTTAAACCAAGGGATGTACCTACATAAATATTCCCATTCTTTTCATCCAGAGTCCATATTCCGTTACTGGCAAGTCCTTCGTTTGTTGTAAAACTGGTAAGGGTATTATTTTTTAGATCAGCCACATCAATTCCTTTTTGTGTACCAATCCACATGTTACCCTTGCTATCTTCCATAAAAGTAGTAGTGAGGTTATTGATGAGTTTCTGTGATGTATTTACATTTTTAATCGTTTTTCCATCTTTATCAATTACATCCACGCCTCCTCCTGTAATGGCAATCCATATTTCACCATTACTATCTTCTGCTAATTTATCTATCCTGTTATTTTTCAATTCTGGCGCATTGCTTATTCTTTTAATTGATTTTTCATCCGGGTTAACTATTTGTACTTCTCCATCAGTAGAAGCAACCCATATTTGTGCTTTCTTATCTTCCAGTAATGATGCCCACGCAGCGCCTGATAAACCCTGTTCTTTACCAAGGTATTTAATGGTTCCCCTTTTTATATCAATAATACTAATGCCGGAGTTATTACCACCGATCCATATCCTTCCTTTACTGTCAACTAACAAATTAGTGTTTACTTCGTTTAATAAACCCTGCTCTTTACCAAGATGTTTAATGGTTTTTGAGATGGGATTATATATATCTACACCGCCGCGGGAACCTATCCAAATATTGCCATTTCCATCTTCTTTTATGCTCCACATACTATTATCGCCAAGTCCATCTGCTTTACTGAAATTACCCGGTCTTCCATTATTGCGGTTTAAAAAAACACATCCTGTATTTACAGTTCCCATCCATATTTGTCCCTGTTTATCCTCTAAAAAGCTATATACAATATTGCCCGCGCCAACAACAATTTTCAATCGCTCTATCCTTCCCGATTTTTCATCAAATGCATAGGCCATTCCATTGCCTGATCCTATCCATATTGTTCCTTCCTTGTCCTGCATCAGACCAGACATAAAATTAGCTGGCAAAATTCCCTGGTCTTTCCATAAAAGCTTAATCGTTCCTTTTGCAAGATCTATTATGTTTATACCGCCATCTCCCCCTAACCAGATCCTATCCTCCTTATCCTGCATTAAACAAACAAAAAAATTGCTGTTTAACCCATTGGCTTTTTTAATTCGTTTAGTTTTACCGGCTTTTATATCAACAACATTAATTCCGGCTCCGGTAGTAACCCATATAAGATTTCTGTTATCCTGGAGGATTTTGATTGTTCCATTATTTAGCAATCCTTCTTTTGCACTCCACTCTTTAACCGTTTCTTTTTTGGTATTGATAATATAAATACCGCTGCCATTCCTTACAATCCAAATTTGACCTTCTTTATCCATCATCATTCCCCAGGAGGAACCGCGTCCAAATGTATCTGCTAACTGTTTTACTAAACCTGCATGCGAATCAATAATAAAGACTTCGCCATTGTTAGTGCCCACCCAAACATGGCCCTGGCTATCCTCTATTATAGAAGTTATATTATCATCTGATAATCCCTGGTCTGCAGCATATATTACCAGGTTTTCTCCATTGTACCGGCAAAGCCCTTTGTCCGTTCCTATCCATAACTGTCCCTGGTTATCCGTCATAAAACATCTGCCGCTACCCGGTAAGCCCATTGTAATGCCAACTTCCATAATCCCCCTTGCCGCACCTTGCTTCACATTTGGCAGGCCGGCTTTAATTACTTTAGGGGTACCAAGCAGGGCAGTTTTAAATTTTAATTTTTGCGTGGGGAGCCTGTCTAAATTAAATGCAGTATCCGGTAAACTGTTCCAGTCAAATTTTTGTTCATCCATTGGTTTAAGCAATGGTTGTGGTTCGCCGATATCAAAAGGTTTGGAAGGAAGTTTATTAAAGTCGAATTTCTTTTCTGTCAGAGGTTTTATACTATCAGGATGAACAACTTCCCACTTTATGGGTCTTGCATCACTGAATTTAAACGGTTTGCTAACCGGTTGTGCAAATTCGCTTTCTCCTCCGGGGAAAGGAACGGCATCATTAAAATTTTTACACTGTGTAAATAACAGCAACACAGCTAAAAAAATAATAGCTGGATTACAGTAATGGACAGTTAGTTTCGACATGGTTAAATTTAGCGATTCTATCAGGAATTAAATAAAAAATAATACCGCAAAATATTTCCTGTGTAATTCAGCAGTTATCGCAAGGACAATTGAATAATAAACTCCGCCCCTTCCCCTTCTTTTGTTTCCACTTTCAACTCCCCGCCATGTGCTTTTACAATATCATAGCTCAACGATAATCCTAATCCTGTTCCCTGTCCTGTGGGTTTGGTAGTGAAGAATGGCTGAAAAATTTTATTTAATACTTTTTCAGGAATACCATTTCCATTATCAGCAACTCTTATTTCAACTTTGTCATTTATTTTTTTTGTACTTACTGAAACAGTCGGTTCGTAATTTTCAGGTTGCTGCTTCTTTTTTTCATCCACTACGTAAAATGCATTGGTAATTAAATTCAGAATTACTCTTCCAATATCCTGCGGAATGATATTGATATTACCAATCGTATTATCAAAACCTGTTTTTATTGTTGCATTGAAAGATTTATCCTTTGCTCTTAAACCATGATAAGCCAATCTTAAATATTCATCGGCCAATGCATTAATATCTGTTGGTTCTTTTACACCACTGCTGTTGCGGCTGTGTTGCAACATGCCTTTTACAATTGCATCGGCTCTTTTACCATGATAGTGTATCTTTTCTAAGTTTTGCCTGATGTCATTTGCAATAGCTTTTGCTTCTTCGATATCTCCTTTTTCAATTTCCATATTCATCTCGGTAATCAACTCATTACTTACTTCCGAGAAATTATTGACAAAGTTTAAAGGGTTTTGTATTTCGTGTGCAATACCAGCGGTAAGCTCGCCAAGTGAAGCCATTTTCTCGGATTGGATAAGTTGCTGCTGTGTTGACTTGAGTTCATGATAGGCTTTCTCAATTTCTTTGGCTTGTTCTAATTCCCGCTGTTGTGTTTTTTCCCTTTCCTTACGAATCGTTCGTGTTTTTTGGTATTTATCCAACCGCCACAGTAAGAATAAAGCAATTGAAGCATAGAATGTATAGGCCCACCAGGTACGCCACCATGGAGGTAATATTTTTATTTCAATTGATTTTTTTCCATCGCTCCACACGCCGTCCCAGTTACTGCCTTTAATGTAAAAAGTATAATTCCCCGGCGAAAGATTAGTATAAGTGGCATTACCAATAGTGCCTCCTTCTCTCCAGTCTTTGTCAAAACCTTCCAGCTTGTATTGGTATTGGTTGTTGTTATTGCCGGCAAAATGAATGGCAGCAAAATCTATGGATATAGTTAAAACACCCGGAGCAACGATAATTTTATCAGCAGCAAAAATTGGTTTTTGGATAGCAGACTTTTCTCCAAACGTTATTGATTTCCCATCCAGCTTCAAACCAGTGAATATCATTTCCGGCGGGTAGGGATTGGTTTTGATAGCAGCCGGGTCAAAGATGTTAACGCCTCCATTACCTCCAAAGTAAATTTTTCCGGATGGCCCTTTATAATTTAAATGATTAAAGTGATTGCCCTGCAGCCCTCTTTCAAATCCAAAATGCTTAAATTTTTCTGTAGCCGGGTCAAATTCAAAAATACCATTGTCTGTACCCAGCCAGATATTTCCCTGCTTATCTGAATTTAATATTCCGGTTTCTTCATTTACAGGCAATCCCAACTTTTTATACTCATAGAAATGTGCAATGCGTGTAAGACTGGAATCAAGAAAACCAAAACCTTTAGGGGAAACAAACCAGAATTTACCGGCATCATCCTGGTGTACAAAAAACAGGGAGTCTGGTGCTGTAACATTGGCAGCAAAAGGCTTTACTGATAAAGTTTTGTGATCAACCAGGTAATGATTAAAATTAGTCTGGTTTCCAATCAATAGGTCGCCTGATGAATTAATTAATGGGGGGAAATAATCCGAATTATCTTTTTCAATCCATGACCGGATATTTGCACCACGGGTAACCTTTTCGGTTACCGGATCAATGAGTGAAACCCCTTTTGTGGAAACTGCCCACACACGCCCGCTTCCATCCACCTGGATAGAATAAATCCAATTACCGGTAAGTGATGCAGTATCGTTAGGATCATTTTTAAACCGGGTTATTTCATTTGTTCCCGGACGTATCCTGCTAAGACCTCCGCGGTTAGGACCAGGTGAACCACCACCTGCCCAAATAGAACCATCAGCAGTTTCTGCAAGTGACCAGGCAAACGGGTGACTTAAATCAGTGCTTATTGTTTTGCCCGGTGATGCATCAAAAGCTCTAGCCCCGTATTTTTTAATAATTTTTCCTCCGGCACTGTAATGTACCAGTCCATTTTTGATCATTCTTGCACCGATCCAATAGGAACCATCTTTTAATTCCAGTGCTGATAATACATCCTGAATGGGAGCACCTGTTGAATCTTTTAACAAACCAAAATCACTTTCAAAAAGATTTAAACGACTTATACCGTGAGAAAAACTGGCAATCCATAAAACACCCTGTCTGTCAAAAAAAATATTACAACCGGCCAGTGTTTGGTTTAAAGGAAGTAAACTGTTTGGATTAGCCGGATCATTTGTATAAACAGTGGTTTCACCGGTAGTAATATTTATTTTATTTATTGCGTTTTCCTGTATCAGCCAAAGGTTGCCATTGTAGTCAAGTTTGGCATCTGATGCGGTGAGGGAAAATTTTTTGGTCAATGATTTTTTAAATACCCAATTAGCCTCTTTTTTTGATTTATATGCCCAGCCAAAACTGTTTATAATAAGAATTCCGGTGGAATCTATCCTGCGTATAAAGGCAGGCCGGTTATCCAGGTTTGCTGTTTTACTATCTGTCAGGGAAATAAATGATTTTCCTTTTTCAGGATTATTTTCATCTGCCGGGAAAAACTCATATGAATAAGTTCCTTTTGAATTCCTTTGGCCCAGTAATATCGGTATATCTTTTTTCTGCCGGTAAAGAAATAATAATTCTCCATTGCCATTGGCGGTTAGATCACGGATACCTCCGGGCTGCTGACCTGCATCTTTTATAAAAATATTTTTTGTCGGATCGAATTTTAAAATACCATCTGTTGTTGCCACCCAAACAGTTCCTGCATTATCAATAGCTATATCAGGAAACCTGTCTGCATTGGGAATATCATATTTTTTTACACTGTCTGTAAACGGATCATAATAACCTACCGAATATTCAAAACGGATCCAAATGCCGCCTTTTTTATCCGCTTTCAAATAACGGCCATCGGTTGAGGAAGAGATTTTTTTAAATATGTGCCCGTCATAACGGTAATCACCATCCCAGGAACCGATCCAGATGAATCCAAATGCATCCTGGGCAAAGTCTGTTATACTTGTTGAAGGAAGCCCGTCTGCAGAAGTAATATTTCTGAATGTTGCATTGCCAGACTGAGCAATTATCTGGGCATGTAAAAAATAACTGCCAACAAAAAGAAGGAAGAATTTTTTAACTGCTGTAATTGCTGAATGAATCATGATGCTTCTTTTATTGGTATTATAATTTTGAATTCACTTCCCTCTCCTTCCTTTGTTACCACCTTCAATTCTCCTCCATGTGCTTTTACAATATCATAACTCAATGATAAACCCAATCCAGTTCCCTGTCCTGTTGGTTTGGTGGTAAAGAAAGGTTGAAATATTTTATCCAATACTTTTTGCGAAACACCGTTACCGTTATCTTTTACATTAATCAAAACTTTATCAGCCATCTTTTTTGTGCTTACAGAAACAGTTGGCTCATAGTTTTCAATTCCCGTTTTTTTCTTTTCATCCACTACGTAAAATGCATTAGTAATTAAATTCAGAATAACTCTTCCAATATCCTGCGGAATGATATGAATATTCCCGATGGTATCATCAAAATCTGTTTTCATGGTTGCATTAAATGTTTTGTCTTTTGCACGAAGACCATGATAGGCTAATCTTAGATATTCATCAGCCAGTTTGTTTATATCTGTAGGTTCTTTTACTCCACTGCTGCTGCGGCTATGTTGCAGCATTCCTTTTACAATGTCACCTGCCCGTTTACCATGATGATTTATTTTTTCAAGGTTTTGTTTTAAATCGCTGGCTATCTCTTTTGCTTCTTCTATATTTCCTTTGTTTATTTCCTCATTCATTTCATCCACCAACTCTGTACTTACTTCACTAAAGTTGTTTACAAAGTTTAAAGGGTTTTGAATTTCGTGTGCTATGCCCGCAGTGAGTTCGCCTAATGAAGCCATTTTTTCTGACTGTACTAATTGCTGTTGTGCCTGCTTCAGATCCGTCAATGTTTTTTCTACCTGCTGCTTTGCATCTTCCAGTTTATTGAAATCTTCATACCGTGCATAAGCTGTAGCGAAGGTGTCGGCCACATGCTGAATCAATATGATTTCATCTTCATTCAACTGTGTGGTATTGCCTACATACAACATGCCCTGCAAAAAAGGAAGGAAGTGTAAATAGAAACCACCATGCGGAATAGTTTTTAAATATTGTTCTTTTGAACCAAGAGCGCCTTGTTTAACTAATGTATCTGCAAATTCTGTAAACGCTTTCTCATCCCAGTGATCAATATATTTTTTCTTATCCTGCCAAT
>JBLMVP010000128.1:0-3725 GCA_050256755.1 Sphingobacteriales bacterium
AACTCGGGATAATTATTGAGTTTCCTTGCCAGTCTTAATCCTCCGAACCCCCCTCCTGCAATGATTAGCTTTTTCATAATTGATGTTTAACAACACAAAATTATGAAATTTTCAAAAAAAATTGAAAATCATCTAATTAATAATTTCATTCCAGGCTTATATATACTTACTGGATTAATACAACAACCTTACTTTAATCGTTTCTTTAACTTCCCTGAGCAGTTTTAATGCATTAGAAGAAATATTCTTGTCAACATCCAGCACCACATAACCAATAGCATCATTAGTTTTAAGATACTGACCGAGAATATTGATTTTATTTTTTGAAAGTGTAGTGTTGATTTCACTCAATACCCCGGGTACATTACGGTGTATATGCAGAATACGATGAGTTCCTTCCTGCAATGGCAGGGCCAGTTCAGGAACAGTATGTGAACCGATACTTACACCTCGTTCTAAATACTGTAACAATTTATTACTTACGTCTTCTCCAATATTCAATTGTGCTTCTTCTGTAGATCCGCCTATATGAGGCGTGAGAATTACATTTGGCAATCCCTGTAATGGAGATGAAAATACATCACCATTTTTCTCAGGTTCCACAGGAAATACATCAATAGCAGCACCACCAATATGTCCATCAACAATAAATTGTTTCAGTGCATCCAGGTCTACCACTTCGCCTCTTGCATAGTTGATAAGGATAGCTCCTTTTTTAAAATACCTGAGATTATTTTTGTTGATTAAGTTTTTAGTATGAGTGGTTTCGGGTACATGCAGTGAAACAATATCAGCTTCCTGTAACAAATCTTTTAATGTATCCATTGCCTGTGCATTACCCAGTGGTAATTTGGTTTGCACATCATAAAATATCACCCGCATGCCTAAAGATTCTGCCAGTACACTTAGCTGTGAACCGATATTACCATAACCTACAATGCCCAGTTTTTTTCCTCGCAATTCAAAACTTCCTTTGGCATCTTTGTTCCAGGTACCTTCATGAGCTGCTTTATTCTTATCGGGGATACGGCGAATAAGCATGATAGATAGCCCAATAACCAGTTCGGCTACAGAACGGGTATTAGAATAAGGTGCATTAAAAACAGTGACACCTTTTTGTGTGGCCGTTTTTAAATCAACCTGGTTTACACCAATACAAAAACAACCAATTGCCTGCAGCTTGGCAGCAGCATCAAGTATGTTCTTAGTAATTTGAGTTTTGGAACGGATGCCAAGTAAGTGAACATCTTTCACTGCTTTCATCAATTCTTCTTCGCTTAATGCACCTCCAATCTTTCTAACAGATGTATATCCCGCCTTCTTAAAATTCTGTACAGCCGTATCGCTTATATTTTCCAGTAAAAGAATATTAATTTTTTCTTTAGGATAACTGGTCTGTTTTTTCTCGCTCATCGTATTTTTGTGTAAATTGGAGGCAAAATTAAGCACTCTTAATTTACTAACCCGTTTAAAATTCGTTCTGTTGAAAAACCGTTTAATCTACTGTATAGCCATACTAACAATTGTTGGCTGTAATCGTAACAGTTCTAAAAAGACTATTGAAGATTCACTGGAATATTATCCTCCTGCTCCAAAAAATATTCCCAAAGCAGAATTCAGAAGATTATACAATGCGATAGAAGCATTTTACGATAGTGCCATGCAACGAACAGGTTTTAACGGACAATTCCTCGTTGCAAAAGGAGGTAATATCATTTTTGAAAAATACAGTGGTAAAGAATTTATTACAAAAGGAGACTCTATTACTGAACATACCGCTTTTCATATTGCTTCCACTACGAAAACATTAACCTCCGGCGCCATTTTAAAATTATGGGAGCAGGGGAAATTGAATATAGATGATTCACTTATTAAATATTTTCCCGGCTTTCCTTATCCTGAAATAACAATTAAAATGTTATTGAACCAGCGGAGTGGTTTACCTGGTTATAACCGTTTTGAAAAAAAACCTGATTGGGATTTTGAGAAAATTGTGACGAACCAGGATATGCTCAATTATATTATCAAATATCAGCCCAAGTGTGATCATGCCCCCAATAAATCATTTCAATATTCCAATACCAACTTTGCACTGCTTGCTTTAATTATTGAAAAGGCCAGCGGTAAATCCTATGGTGATTACATGACTGAAACTTTTTTTGTTCCGCTTCAAATGAAAAACACCTATGTTTATAAACATTCAGATTCAGCAAGATCTCTGCCCTCTTTTGACTGGCGTGGGCAAAAAGAAGTTTTTACTTTTTTAGATGAAATTTATGGAGATAAAAATGTGTATAGTACGGTAAGGGATTTATTAAAATGGGACCAGGCCTTATACACTAATGAATTATTTAAACCTGAAACACTTGCAGCCGCTTTTACTCCTTACAGTAATGAAAAACGTGGAATAAATAATTACGGGTTGGGCTGGCGGATGAAAGTATATCCGGACGGTAAAAAAATAATTTATCATAATGGATGGTGGCATGGAAATAATTCCTGCTTTCAAAGAGTAATACAGGATTCAGCAACCATTATTGTTTTAGGTAACCGGTTTAACCGCAATATTTATCATTGCAATAAAATTGCCAGTATTTTTGATGGGTATTTGGAAGATGAAGGAACGGAGGAATAATTAAATCATCATTCCGGAAAAATATGCTTCCTGTTGGGCAGAACATTTTCTTTTGACCATTCAATTTTTTTAATAAAAGCTTTTCGTCTCACAGTACATTCGTTTATAACACAGTGAATACAGCTATCATTAATACAGGGATCATTATGAATAAAAAATTCTATCTGCCCCTTACGGAAGTGTTCATTTACAATCCTGTCAATCGAACTTATTTCTTCATGAACCTGTTCCAGCGTTAAATAAAAAGGTAAGGTAACATGACAATCAACATGAAAATAATTACCAAAACGCTGCACCCGCATATTATGTATATCAATCCAGTGGGCACGCCGGTGTTCAGATAAAATTTTCACCAAATCATCTACTGTTTCCATATCCGTTGCATCCATCAAACCCGAAACTGATTTTGATAATAACTTAAAACCACTTACCAGGATTATTAAACCCGCAACAATAGAAGCCACAGGGTCTATCCAGTTTTTCCCGGTAAAATAAATAAGTATCACAGCTATTAAAACCCCAAAGCTTGTATAACTGTCAGAAATAATATGCTTCCCGTTTCCATGCAGTGTCAATGAATTTTGCTTTTTGCCGGAGTAAATCAGGTACCAGCCCAAAATCAAATTAGCAAGGGCAGAAAAGATAACGAGGTACAAACCGGTACTCAATTCTTTTACATCCTGCGGGTAAATTAAATGCTTACCTGCCTCATACATAATGATACATCCTGCAATAAAAATCATGGCACCTTCAAATCCTATTGAAAAAAACTCCACTTTACCATGCCCGTAGGGATGATCAATATCTCTGGGTTTGGCTGATAAAAAGATGCTGTAATACGCAAAAAAACCTGCTATCACATTAATAATGGATTCTAATGCATCAGACAATATAACCAGTGAATGGGTAAGAAAATAAGTATAAAATTTTACCCCGCAGAGCAGGGTACTGATGATTATTGATAACAGTATTATATTTAGTTCCCTTCTTCTCAAATCGTATGTTGAGAATGCAAACTAAGGACAAAATAATAACCTACCATATCAAAATTCCTGCAAATTCGTTCAGTTTGACCAAAAAGCTTTATTAA
>JBLMVP010000129.1:0-4214 GCA_050256755.1 Sphingobacteriales bacterium
AGATAATAATGATGGTGCGATAATTGGCATGTATTATAGTTTGTGGTTTGTGTTTTTTATTTACCTGATTCCTGTTGCCAGAATTCTTATGCCTTTCACTTTATTACTCCCAATCTCTTCAGTGCCTCTCTTGCTTCGTCAAAACTCTGGTCAAGCGCCAGGGCTCTTTTATAATTATCAATGGCATCATTTTGCATATTCAATGCTTCTTCATTTTTTGCAATCCAATAATATCCGTCAGCAAAAATATTATTTACAGTAGTGGCTTTTTCAAAAACGGCAATGGATTCTTTGTATTTTTTTAAATCATAAAGCAGGCTTCCTTTTTCAATATAAGCTTCCAGGAAAGTATACTTATCATTAATGCACTGGTCAAAGCAGGCAAGGGCTTTAGTGAAATCGTTGGTATTACGGTAATACACCCCGCGAATCATTATTAAATCCAGTTCATATCCAAAAGCCTGTTGATTTCTTGACATGAAGTCAACTATTTGCAGTGCTTTTGGGTTTTTTGTTTCTGCATATAATTTAGCTAATCTAACCTGTGCTTCGGGATATGGATTTTGTATAGCAATTGCTTTTTCAAAAGCTTCAATAGCACCGGCGGTATCATTTTTTGCTTCTAATAAAGAAGCCCGGTTAACCCAAACAACGGCACTGTTGCCAATTTTCTGGATAAGAGTATCGTTTTGCTTTAGAGCTTCATCTAATTGGTTGTCCTGTTCCAGTTTCTGAATTAATTGCTGCCGGTAAATGACGGAATCGGGGTTTTCTAAAATGAGCTGCTTTAAAGAATCAGCTTCCGGACTTATAATTTTAGGAGGAGTAAATTTAACCTCCTCTTTCTTTGTAGTGGCGGAATCATTGCAGGCGGTATTGCCTGTTAAAAAAATAAAGAGAAATAAAGCAAGGGCTTTTAGTGATGGGATACCTGAATTCATGGGGCAAAACTAACCGATTTTGTTGATTGAGTTATGACAAAGTTTTGACACATTTGCATTTTGCCTGGGTCAAATTTGCCTGTTAGTTAAACGATATAAGATGAGAAAACTTATTTACTTCTATCCTTTAATATTGTTAATTCTGGTAAGTTTCTTAACAAACAATGCCAAACTCACGACTCACGCATCACTATTCACGGAAGATACTTTACATTATCCCGAAGAAAAACATTTCAAAAATTTACAGCAACTCACATTTGGAGGTGATAATGCCGAAGCCTATTTTAGTTTTGATGGCAAATGGATAATCTTTCAGCGAACCAATCCAAAAGAAGGAATAATGTGTGATGAGATGTTTATTGGAAAGGTCCCAAAGTACGGGGAGCAATTTGTATATAAAAAAATCAGTTCAGGAAAAGGAAGAGCAACCTGCGGTGCTATTATGAAAGACGGCAAGCATATTATTTATGCGTCAACACATTTAGGTGCTGATACTTGCCCGCCAGTGCCTGACCGAAAGAAGTATGGTAATAAATACATCTGGCCATTGTATGACAGTTATGACATTTTTATGGCTGGTATGAATGGCAAAATTGTAAAGCAATTAACACATTCAAAAGGGTATGATGCAGAAGCAACACTATCTCCTGACGGAAAGAAAATGATTTATACCAGTGATAAAGATGGTGATATCGATTTATACATTATGGATTTAAAAACAGGTAAAGAAAAACGAATAACCAATACCCTGGGTTATGATGGCGGTGCATGGTTTAGTCCTGATGGGAAAAAGATAATCTGGAGGGCAGGTCACCCAACAACAGATGAAGAAATTAAAGAGTATAAAGCTTTGCTGGCTGAAAATTTAGTGGCGCCAACACGTATGGAAGTATATGTTGCTAATGCTGACGGAACAAATGTAAGGCAGGTAACCAATTATGGACAGGCCAATTGGGCTCCTGCTTATTTGCCCGATAGTAAACGAATTATTTTTGCCAGTAATCATGAATATAAAAGAGGTTTCCCTTTTAACTTATACACTATTAATGAAGATGGCAGCGGATTGCAAAAGATAAGCCGTGATAAGGGCTTTGATGCATTTCCAATGTTTAGCCCGGATGGAAAGAAAATTATCTTTTGCAGTAACCGGAATAACGGAGGCACAAGAGATACGAATATCTTTATAGCGGATTGGGTGGAATGATTTGATAATTTGGGAATTTGGAAATGTGCTGATCATTTATTTCGCATTTCAGATTGCCAATTGTAGATTTGATTTCAATTTTCTAATTAACTAATCTCCAAATTTTCAAATGAACATGAATACAGGTCTATTGCATTTGCATAATATCTTACGCTGGGTGATTTTAATTTTATTATTAATTGCCCTGGTACAGGCTTTTACAAAAAAACAAGGCTTAAAGAAAACCAGTTTGTTTTTGTTGATTGCCGCTCATACCACATTATTACTTGGATTGTACCAATGGTATTTTAGCGAAACAGTGGGGTTAAAAGTTTTGCTGGCAAATATGGGAAGCTTTGGCGCCATTATGAAAGACAGTTTTGCCCGTTTTTGGGCGGTGGAGCATATCACCGGGATGGTGATAGCTATTATTTTAATAACTATTGCAAGAGGCAGGGCTAAGAAAGGAATATATAGTTCGGCATCCTGGCTATACTTAATTGCTTTAATTGCGATACTGGCATCAGTGCCCTGGCCATTTAGAGAAGGGATTGGCCGGCCATGGTTTCCCGGAATGTAAAAAATTAATCCTCCTGTTTTATTCAGGAGGATTTTTATTTGGCGGTTGTCTTATAATTTAAATTTCTTTATTAAGGCATTTACCTGTTTCTTAAACTCTTCCAATTCTATTTTCTGTTGTTTAATAAAACTATTGTCAGATAGCTTCCCGATTACAGCATTCATTTCGCTATCACTTTCATAAACCATTTTGCGGAAGGGGTTACTGTAATCTTTCGCCCTTGATTCATAAATTCCTTTTGTTATCCATTCTTTGGTATCGATGGCTTCCTGTAATAATTGTTTAAAAAAGGACTTATCAATTTTGCCGGATGGGATGGCCAATATTTCCAGTAAAGAAGCAAAGGAGTGAACTAACTTATCAACAGAATATTTATCGCCTGACTTTTTGTAAAAATTATGTACTTGCTCCCACGACTTTATTCTTCCTGATTTAATACCTGCTTTCAGTTGTTCCAAATCTTTTTGCTGAATTAACTGGCCGCCTGCGTTTACCCAGTTTGTTCTTTTTGGTTTTGCAGGAAGATGTTTTAATAAAGAATCAAGAGAGTTAATTTTATTGCTGTTAATAAAATCAAACAGCCTGTTAACTCCGTAATAAATAATTAATTCGCGGAAAAGATGATAGGCCTTATGCACTTTAATCAGCTGAACTTTTCTTTTGCTGTTTTCAAACCCTTCAGCATATACTTCCAGATCATCAATTATATTATCCGGTGAAAAAAGCAGTTGCTTGCCAAGCTTAAGATATTCAGCATCGGAAACAGTTTTGAATGATTTTGCCAGGTAAGCTTTACCAACAAATTTTTCCATCATTTCCAGCGAGTCAAATAATTCATTCACACTATCCGGTGCCAGGAAATCATATTCTATGAATTGTGTTTTATCAGAACGTTTATCCCTGTCAATATATTTCCATGCATTACGGGCAAGAGCATACATATTGTACATAAACCAATAGCCGGGCATTACAATAATTTTATCATTAGCACTGTCAAGAGATACTAATGAAAAGGGAATGGATATATTCAGTTCATTATTATAATCGCCTTTGGCAATTAAAGTGTAAGTGGCAAACTTTGAATTATGTTTTAAACTTACGCAGAGTCCCGGCCAAAAACCACGACCGGCAATAATTTCTCCATCGGGACTCCTTGAATTATGGTTGGAACCAATAGTAGCTCCTGCTGCTATATTACTTTGCCCCATTACTACCGCAGCACATAAAAAAGAATTATTATGATGTTGCTCGTGTGCCGGGAAAATAAGAGAGTTTAATACTTCACAACAGGAAATAGTAGCATTACTGCCGAGATAGGAATTGATCAATCTTGCGCCATATTTCAATTGCGAATTGGAGGCCATGAAAAAACGTACCGCTTTTACGCCATAGAACACCCGGCATCCAAACCCTACAATTCCATTTACCAGTTCGCATCCTTCTCCTATTTGTGATTTAGCTTCAGGTGATGAATTAATGGTGATGTTTTTTAATTTGTTGGCGCCCTTTA
>JBLMVP010000130.1:0-11952 GCA_050256755.1 Sphingobacteriales bacterium
CTTTGGCGCCGCCACAGTTTATCTTGCTTTAAAAGCAGGATTAACTGTAAGTGCTTCCATCCCTATTGCTGTTCTATCTATTGCCCTGGGAAAATTATTTCTCAAAACAACTATTTTGGAGAATAATATTATACAAACAACCGGCAGTGCCGGTGAAAGTATTGCAGCTGGCGTAGTATTTACATTACCTGGATTTTTGTTTCTCAGCTCACCTGACAGCGGTAAGTATTTTAATTATATGACCATCATGACGCTGGCAATTCTTGGTGGTATGCTTGGAACATTGATGATGATTCCGCTTCGCCGTTCATTAATTGTAAAAGAACATGAATCACTTCCTTATCCTGAGGGAACAGCTTGTGCTTCCGTTTTAAAAGCAGGTGAAAAAGGAGGCGACCTGGCAAAAACTGCTTTTATGGGAATGGCAATTGCCATGGCGTATGCTATTCTTCAAAAAGTATTGCATATCATTTCTGAAGTGCCTGTTTATGTAACTAATCTTAAAAATAAATATCTCCCTTCTGCCAGAATTAATGGAGAAATTACGCCTGAATATTTGGGAGTAGGTTATATCATTGGTCCAAAAATCTCGGGGATATTAGTAGCGGGTGGCGTATTAAGTTCTTTTGTATTGATCCCATTGCTTGCAACATTAGTGCCCGGTGATGCTACTTTTGCCCAGATAACTAAATTGGGTCTTAATCCAGCCAAATACGGATGGGACGCAACCACCCATGAATTTGCCAATAATGCAGAAGCTCTTTATCGTGCTTTCATCAGGCAAATAGGTGCGGGTGCTGTTGCTGCAGGTGGTTTTATCACATTGATAAAAACTATACCTACCATCATTTCTTCTTTTAAAGAAAGTATTACTTCTGCAAAAGATAAATCCGGGGGAAAAGCAATAGCCCGTACAGACAGAGACCTTGATATTAAAATTGTTTTATACGGAAGCATTGGTTTAATACTTATAATGTCAATGCTGTCCATTATACCGGGAGAAAATATAGGAAGCCGTTTATTACTGGGTCTACTGGTAATCATCTTCGGTGCTTTTTTTGTTACCGTTTCTTCCCGTATTGTCGGGTTGATTGGTTCATCTAATAACCCAATCAGCGGTATGACTATTGCAACGGTTATGTCAACCTGTTTGGTTTTTATTGCGATAGGCTGGAGCGGGAAAACTTACGAGCCCATGGCGCTGGTTGTTGGTGGAATGATTTGTATTGCCGCAGCCAATGCCGGTGGCACTTCACAGGATTTAAAAACAGGTTATATCGTTGGAGCAACACCTAAATTACAACAGCTTGCTTTGTTTGTTGGCGCTATAGTTTCATCTATTGTTATCGGGTGGACAGTTAAAATATTAGATACCCCATCCAGTGCCTTGCTTGCATCGGGTGTTCATCATGCCATTGGCGAAACTTATTCTGCACCACAGGCAACATTAATGGCAACATTAATAAAGGGCATTCAATCTCAAAATCTAGATTGGCAATTTGTATTAATAGGGGTATTCATTGCTACTGTATTAGAATTATGCGGTGTAAAGTCATTAAGTTTCGCAGTAGGAACCTATCTCCCTCTTTCAACAACACTTCCCATTTTTGCCGGTGGTTTTATCAGGGGGTTAGCGGATAAGTATGCTAAGAAAAATAATTTTGATGAGGCGGAAGAAGATTTACGCAAAGGAAATTTATTTGCTACAGGTCTGGTAGCAGGAGGCGCCTTATTCGGTGTGATTGTAGCGATACTGACTGTATTTTTTGAGTCGGGTATGAAATCAGTCAACCTGGAAGAGAGAATGACACATCTATTTGGTGAAGGTGGGTATATGTTTTTAGGGGTGGCATTTTTTGCAGCAATGGGACTAACGCTTTATAAAGTGGCTTTGAAAAAATAAAGAGTGGGGCAATGCCCCACTCTTTCTATCAACTTACCAAAATAAGAAAGCACCAAGTTTATATTTCTACTGGTTTTCACCAATATACTTACTAACCCGATGCTTTCGGAGAGGTTTCTTTTCCTCTTTTGACAGATTCTTTTCCGCCTCCCTCACTGATTAAACCATTTTACTGGCTCTTTCAATGTTGAACATCTAAGATACATTTTACGATATACCGATTCCAAATTTTTTCTGGTTTTGATATGCACCAGAAATGCACAAGTTTATGCACATTTATGTTGCTAACCATACAACTCAAGATGAACAGCTTTTTTATCATACCCCATTGCTAAGATGCGTTGCTTGGCTTCATCAATCATATTTTTCCATCCGCATAAATAAAAATGAGCAGGACGTTCAACCGCCACATTTGCATCTGCGGGCAAACATGATTTTAATATCTCTTCATATATTGCATGTACGTAACCGGATTTTCCTTCCCATGTTTGGCGGGACAGGGTGGGTATATAATGAAAATTGGGAAGTTCGGTCTCCAACTGCTTTAATTCATCATAATACAACAGATCCTCTTTTGTACGGCACCCAAATAACAGGTAAATATTTTTATGTTCTTTCGGGTGACTTTTTAAGTATACCGACATACTATGAAACGGTGCTATCCCCGTTCCTGTACAAATGAGGAATAAATCTTTATCAATGCTTTCCGGTAAAGTAAATTTCCCCTGTGGCCCCCGTAATAAAACATCAGTTCCCGGTTCAACATGATTAAATAGATACGTTGTACCTGCTCCTCCTTCAAGCAAAACGATAACGAGTTCAATAATATTTGTTCCATCAGGAGCAGAAGCGATAGAATAACTTCGCCACCGTTTATTCCTTTGTTCATGAATGGGGAGATCCAATGTTACAAATTGACCCGGTTCAAAATCAAATTTTTCCAGTTCGGGAATTTGTATCCAAAAACGACGGGTAGCGGGAGCTTCGTTTTCAATCCGGATAAACTTTCCGGTACGCCATGGTTCCAGCATAAGGACAAATTTGACTCAATGTAAGAAATTAATTGACATACAGGCAAACAAGAATCAGCCCGCCAACTGATTTAAATTATTAATCTATAATCCTTCTAATGGTGATAATACAGTTCTTTTTTTTAGAGATGAGTAATACAATTTTTTCTTACTTATTAATTCAATAACCAACTCATCAGATGATAATAAACGCTTGAGTGCTCTGTCATTATTTTTATGTTCTGCAAGTTGCTGACCGGGGAATACCTGGAGTACCTGGTCTTTTGTTGCTGGTACTAATTCAAAAGGCTTATTATTATTAAGGAATACTGTAAAAGGAGTAATAACAAATTCCTGTTTAGCTACTGTATACTTTTTTTTGTTAATCCAAATTGCCCGGACTTTCAGTTTGGTTGTATCTATATTTCCCTGCAGAAAAAAATACCAGGCAGTTTTAACAACCGGAATTTCCCTTATCGGTTCCCTCCCGGGCTTCATTTTAACTTTTATTATTCCTGGAATAATCTCCCTTGAATAAGCATAAACTTTTTTAACCGGGTTTTGTGCATTACCGGTAATAATACAAAATGATGATAAGCCGGTCAGTATCCACATTATATAGTTAAACTTAATCATCTTCCTTTTACAAACTGCTCAATAGTTTGATATTTATAATCACTTCTGGCAATACTAATAAAATAAGAGCCGGCTACCAGCCTCCTAACATCAATATTCAAATCACGGTAACTATCTTCTTTTCTGAGTAATAGTTGCCCCGCCTTCCGGCAAAACGATTACTAACTCAATAGTGTTTGTTCCATCAGAACCAGAATTGATAAAATAACTTCGACACTGTTTATTCTTTTGTTCATGAATGGGAAGATCCCTTATTACAAATTGTCCGGATAAACTTTCCTGCAAGACATATTTACAACATTAAGTTCTATTTTCTTGAAAATAAGAAGATAATTGAAACATCCGTAATAAAAAACATTATCTCTATTTTCTTATTTCCTCTGCTAATTGTTTAAATGATTTCACAGCCAGGTAATATGTTTTTCCTTTGCACCTATACACAAATAATACATCGTTATTTTGTATCAGCCGCTTTATATAATTTGTAGTTTTAACAGTATTATTTATTTGCCCCGGCTGAATTCCAATTATTTCATTTTTACTGGGTGATACAAGAGTATCTGCATCAGTCTTTGTACCAAGTTTAATTGATCTTTCGATAACTACAGGTGATGTTATTTTTTCAGTTTCAAAATTATATGAAACTCCTTTTATCCAGATATTATTAATAGTTATTTGTTTTTCAGGGTTGTATTCTAAATAAAGAAAATAATTAATTCCGGAAGATGGCAGTTTTATTAATTTACCATTGGCATCAATCCCTTTTTTATTTATTCCGCCACTTACTTTTTGCTGGTAAGCATAGGCTTTAGTTACAGGATATTTATTCTGTGTTAAACCGATAAAAGGGAAGCTAAACAAAATAATGATTCCGTTATAAGCTATTAATCGTTTCATAATGTAAAGATGCTATTCCGGGGAAAAATACACAATTCATATTCCGGAAAATAATGGTTAATTTATTTTGACAAATTTCTGCGTAAACACATACCGGCGATTATCGCCGGAAATATTTAAAATGTAATTCCCATCAGCCAGGTTAAAAACGGGTATACTACCATCTCTGAATGGATATTCCTGTTTGTAAATTAATTGTCCTGATACGGAAAGTATTTCAACCTGCATTTTTTTAATCCCTGTTAAACTTCCGGTTTGAAAATGCAATTGCGAATTAGTTAATGTCGGGTAGGCAGCTTTAATAAAATTTTTATCATTACGGATGGGATCATTAACGCCAGTTATAGCGTTACCAATTTGTGTAACAAACATCCCATTTCCGTGGGTGCCAATTACCAGTGTATTATCCTGCCAGCGGTAAGCCAAATCATTTACTATTGCTGTCTTAATCATTCCTGTTCCTCCTTCATTAATCCAAACCGTAGAGGTCCCGTTAACAGCCGTTGTACTGTATAAGCCAATAGAAGTGCCAACATAATATTCTATACCAGTTGTAGTAGCAACAATGGCACATGTTCTTACTGAGGGAAGACTAATATTACCTTCAACTGATTGCCAGGTAGGTGTTGCAGCTGTAGCATTACCTGTCCAGAAAATACTTTTTACACCATAATTACTGGCTACAAACATTACGGTATCCTGGTTACGCGGATTAACAGCAATATCTGTAATGACCGAACCTGTGGTAATAGCTGATGGTGTAATATCTGTTGGAAAAGTGGATACAATTGAATTTGCGGGATCTTTAAGCCTGTAAATTTTGTTATCGTCTGTACCAATAAATAAATAACTATTGGTTGTATAACTACCCCGGGTGGTGGCTAAAGAATATATATTCCCTGATAAAAATCCGGCTATACCAGTAACTTCTTCCCAATTAGCAGATGTTGTTACAGTAGTAGCATTTTTTGTTCTGTATAAACTATTATCGGTAACATAATATAAAAGATTGGTGTTGTCTTCATCTAAATGAAAATAAGTAACAAATTGTCCATCACCAGACCCTGTTGGCTTAATATCTGTAGTATTATAAGGGGAAAAAAGATCCTGTCTGTAAATTTTTCCTAATTGTTGAGAAGCAAATAAATACTGCTTACCCTGTCCGTCTTTTTTTGTAATGCCTGTTGAGCCACCGTCTCCGCCAATTAAAATATAATGATCGTTTGGATCTGGCAAGGGTGAGCCAAATAAAGCGTTTGCATCACGATAGGTAGTTGAGTTATCCTGGGCACCGCCGGCATAAGCTTGCGAACCAATTTCGGGATCTACAGAAACATGATAATATTGTATAGTTTGATACTGGCTGTTGAACAGCCCCCATGTTACAGCCGAAGCAGTTATATCATTAGTAGCAAATAAGCCACCGTCACTGGCAACTACCATCCTGTTTGGAGATGAAGGGTCAAAGGCGAAGAAATGTATATCAGGGTGTGAAGCAAAATTTAGATCGGTAAATGTATTTGATGAATATCCGCCTATAAACTTCACATTACCAGAAGTAGCAAACCCATCTGTGGATCTGTATATATTAGTTCCACCAGCAATCACAATATTACTATTGGAAGGATGGATAGATAAACTCATATCATAATTACCCTGGGTATTTAAGGGGGAAGCGGTAGTTCCATTTCTTTTCGCGGTAAGATTGGCTGAATAATTATTCCAGGTTATTGTTGCAGGATTATTTCCTGTAAAAGAAGTCAAATCAGCTTTAAACAAATCCGCATCCTTTTCAGTACTGGAGGCAGGGAAATTATACATTACATAAAGTAAATTAGTATTGGAAGGTGCAGTTGCTAAAACAAGTCTCTCATATCCTCCTGTAAAACCAGTGGAAGGATCAATTGTGTTATCATAACTTTTCCATCCGGCAACTGAATCTGGTGAACCATTAGTTCCACCTGCTATTCTTGTCCATGATCCTTTATCACCTGTTGAAGAAACAAATACACCAACAGTATCTCTTTTAAGGTTACGCCCGCTAAATGCAGTAAAAATCCTGCTGCCATCAGCATTAATTGAAATATCCGTCATTACACCAACGGGATACTGTGGCCCTGAAGAAGTTAAAACCCCGCTCCATGATATTCCACCATTTGTTGAACGTGCAATATTGTCATAAATAGCAGCATATACATCGCCTGTAACCGGGTGTACCGCAATTCGGAAAACCATATCAAAAACATTATCGACTAGAGAACCCGTAGAAGAGGAGGAGGGTATTTGTTGAGTCCCGGCTTGAATAGTAGAAGTTAATTTAGTCCATGAAGCTCCATTGTCAATAGATTTAAATATACCATACCCCGGCATAAAAAAACTACTGGGATCAGCAGCAGATGAACCCAATATTTCACCTCCTGTACCCGCGTACCAGGTATCCTGAAAACCAGCTCTTGGATCCTGCGCAATACAACTTACACTGCGTATATCATTTGGCGGGGAAACAAAAGACCAGGTAGCTCCGCCATCAACACTTCTGAAAAGACCACCATTAATACCCCCTCCCATTATTACTTTATTGGTTGTACCATTATATCTTACATCAAATACAACTGCTCTTGTTCGTCCGCCATTTTGTGTTGGACCCACGGCTGTATAAGTATTATTTATCTGCTCACGATATGCTATATTAGATTTAGAGGGAAGAGTTTTAAGTAGTTCCAGTTCCTGTTTCCGTATACCAACTGGTATTTTACCAGTCTTGGGATCCCGTAATAGTCTAAATTCATATTCCTGCCGGCGTCTGCCGCCTTCATTTTCAACCTCTTCATTATTACTCTTTACCAGGTAACTTTTTTTTGACTGATTATTGTTGTATGAACAGCTGCCGGCAAAAAATGCAATTACAACAATTGCCAAAAGATAATATTTGTTATTGCCTGGTAAATTTTTAGAGTTCATAATATGTGCTTAGTTTGAAGTGTAATAAAGCAATTTATGATTTTTTTACACACCAAAATAGCGCAGTCATTCTGAGTAAGAAAAAATATTTGTTAAACTGGTTATTATTAGCCCTGAAAATATTACAAAAAAGCGTTACAGGCAGCAAATTGCTGCCTGTAACGTTATGAGCTTTTATATAAAAATTATTTTACTATGAATTTTTCAGTAACTGTCTTTTTTGTTTTTTCGTCAGCCATTTCTAAATAATAAAAGCCCGGTAATAAACGACTGATATCAATTCCATTTTGTAACTGCGGTTTTTGCAACATAAAGCATGTTCTGCCAACAGCATCAACTATCTTGATGTAATATACCTTTGTAGCAGGGTTAGCAAAAGTAATATGCAATATATTTTTAGCCGGGTTTGGATAAATAGAAAATCCTTTTGCTGTAGCTAGTGGATCATTGATTGCGGTAACAATTCCGGTATCTAGAAAAACACCACCAGTGTTTAACCAGAACTCAGAAAAACTGCTTACATCATATTCTGCATAATAACCATTGTCATAAGGAATTATATCCACATTAGCTGGCGGAATGAAAATATAATTATTAGTTGTATTATCATCCAGTGTTCCGTCTTCTTCCGGAGCATAAGAATATTTGGTAACACCCAAATCATATGCAGAAATCGGTTTACTACAGGTGCCACAATCGCCCGCATTAATCAAATTTTCCGATTCCAGATCAGTAAAATAGAAACGAACCTTTACCGGACTGCTCAATGCGTTGGTTGGTTTAATGACAATATTCCTGTCCAGGTAATAATGGTCATTATTAAATCTGACAGCTGTTGTATCATTAATAAATACTTTAACACTGGTGCTGCCTAAATTTTGTCCCCCGGCGTTTATAGATGCAATACGATTAGCGCCAAAATCAAAATTAATCCAGTTATTACCAGATACGTTTTGGATCACTTCTTTTGGATTATTGTTTGGCCCAGTACCGGTATAAATAGCTGCTTTTTCAAATACGTGTATATCATCTATGCCAACACCTTCATAGTTTACAAAAGCATCACTAGAAAAAACAAAACGGAAACGAACGGAAGATGATGTTACCGGAATATTTACACTTGATACCACCCAGTATGGACGGGAAATCTGCCAGGCATCAAAATTGGAATTATCAAACCAATTGGTGCCACTACCCGCAGTACCTAATTTTTGCCATGCTATGCCGTCTGTGGAATATTCTATCCAGTGAAAATCACAATCACAGCCATCTTCCATGCTGGAAATATGACTGAATGATAATACGGGTTGTGTAAGACTGCTTAAATCAAAACAGGGAGAATATAAGTAAGAAAGTTCATTATTGTTATAATTACCATTAAGGTTGGTAACCCATGCCTTGTTTCCGTTAGCTGCTTTATTAATTATTGTTCCGGCTGGTGTACCCCACTCCCATGAGGAGGAGGCCGGCTGTGTATACCAATACCCTGAACCGGCTTCAAATCCTTCATAATAAGGAAATGAATTTACCGTAAAGTTATTGATTACAGGATAGGCTATGATGCTGTCGTTTGATGAAAAATTATCAGTGAGATTTTTTACCCATGTATCCAGTAAGTAAGTCGCCGGTGCACTAAAGTCGGCAGTTGCACTAAATGTATAACTGGTTGTATTATTAGCCAGAACCGACGGAATATTTTCTGTAATTACAGCGCCGCCATTTATACGGTAAGACACAGGTACATTGGTAAATGAGGATGCACTGGTGTTCTTAACCGAAACAGTTATAGAAGTTGCATTGGTTAACCCGCAATTAAATGTTCCGGGGCTTGTAACCGCACTCATCACCAAATCATCCGTTGCAATAGAGAGACTAAGATCATCAAAAGTATATCCGTCATCAAGATCATCAGATCCATTTGCATAGACAGAATTGTTAGCAGATGTTATACCCTCCTGACCCAGCTTTATCTGGAAACTGGAAGTGATTGACTGACCAGCGTTGTTTAATATTTCATTAATATTAATGTATCTAACAAAAATATAATTACCATTTTTTTCATAAGCCTGGTTAAGATTATAGGCCTGAATCCAAGGTTGTGTATCACTTCCCCTAATCCAAACATAATCATTAACCCCTGCTGATTGCTGGTGATCACGATAGTATAAAGTAAGTCTCAAACCGTCAGAAGCTGCGTAATTAGTTAAATTGATAGTAGTAATAAGATTGCTTTGTGTGTTTACAAAAAAATTGGTAGTGGCATCAAGTGTTATCGCTTTAGTTCCGGTCTTAGCAAAATCAGAATTAACAAAAGTTCTAACCCTGCTATTGGTATTGTTCCCCTCGAAGTCACATCTATCAAGGCCTGTTAACCCAGATGTATTGGTTTGATAAGTAGCTGCAGTCGCAGATTCAAAACTTTCAGTAAAGGGTAATGTAACAGGGTTATTGAGCAATTGTTTAATGGTTTTTTGCAATGAGTCATTAAATGTTCTGCCATCGCCAGTTTGCTTAACCCATGCTTCAACCAGGTATAATCCTCCTACAGAAAAATCATTTGTTGTTGTAAAAGTATAATTTATGGTTTGTTGCGGATTAATAGCAACGGCTGGTGTTTCGGTTATAACTGCACCTCCATTAATCCTGTAAGAAACGGTATACGTGTTGGAAGAAATGGTATTATCTAAATTTTTAATTAAGACAGTAACCGTTTGTGCTGATCCTAATTCGGAAGAAGTATGTTTTCTGCCAGAAGAAGGGTTAATTATTGTAACAAGTTTCAAATCATTATCAAAATTAGACAGGGTACAAACCCCGTTTGAAGGAATAACACTTGTGGCAACTGATCGTCTACCCGGTGAACCATTCAATCTTGCTCTAACGGCCAACCAATAAGTTTGTGATGGCGATAAATTGTCAATATCAAATGTAGTGGATACTGTAGTACCTATACTCACCATATCCATTCCCTCTTTTTTAAAAACCTCATAATCTGTTGCTCCCGGGACTGCATTCCAGCTTAACCTTACATAACCATCGCACAATATTGCTGGTATCAGGTTAGACGGTTTTCCTAAAACAGTAAAAGTATTATCACTTTGATCGCTGACTGCAGTATTATTTCTTGATATACGGAACAATCCTTGGGTAGTTGGCGTTAATCCTGCGTAACCCCACCGGTAAAGATTGGCAGTACCGTCGATATTATTATTAATGACCGTCCAGTTAGCACCATTATCAGCAGAGTACTCCAGGGTAAGTGGATTTGTACTTCCATCAAACGCATTCCACATTATTGTTTCAGTAGAATCAGTAAGTATTTTTTCTCCACCATTTGGATATTCCAATTCTATCCCTGATTGAATAAACTCATAAGTTATTACATATTCCTGCGGACCCTGTGGAACTGTAAATCCTTTAACTTGTATAGTATAATTTCCACTGACAGGATTATCTATTGTAACCTGTTCAATATTATTTACGTGATCCACTCCTGTGGTTGCATTATTATTTACACCTGACGGTGAAGGATTCAAAACCCAGGGCAGATAATTTGTTACTCCTTCTTGTAAATTTAAATCCAAATCATTTATTAAATAAGCAGATGATGCAGGGTTAGCAGGTGCATCATGCCAGTAAAGCATTACTTTTAGTTTAGCTGTATTATTAGGAACAATAATGCTATGAGTATTGGTTTGTCCATTCGTAATTGAACCAAATATATACTGGCCGGCCTCCATGTCTTCCACTGCTTTTTTTGCATTCATCCATCCAAATCCAGACGTAAAATCCGGACCCGGATTTCCAACATCATCAGCACTATTACATAATAACGCTTTTAATAATGATCCTTTTGGATTGGCGTTAGCATTTAATTGTTTGTATCGTTCTGTTAACAAGGCACATACTCCTGTAACTGCGGGAGAAGCTATACTTGTTCCAAAACCACGGTTATAAGTATTGAGTACAAAAGTTGTTCTTACATCATTGCCTGCAGCAGTTATTTCTGGTTTTATTCTTCCATCACTTACAGGTCCCCTGCTCGAAGTAGATGCAACCACTTGCAAATTCCCAATACCATTAGCCACGCTTAAAATATTTTTTGCACATTGCCAGCCACTTTTAATGGTAGCATAACTTGCAGGATATCCGGAACAAGCTAATAACCCATCATTACCAGCAGCAAAAACATGAAGTAAAACATCATTGGTCTTAAGCTGACTATCAATATACATGCTCAATTCGTTGTATTGGCCATCACCCGTACATCCCCCATCACCTGTAAAATAGGAATTATTGGTAAGAGTCATTCCGTAATCATTCACATATGTTGGTGTATTAGTTATGATTTTCTCAAAAAATTGACTGATTACTGTCGCCTTAGGTGCAATGCCTTTATAAGCTTCATATTTTAGTCCTGCACCCGCCATCACTCCTTCAACATTAGTAGAATGATCAACATAGCCTAAAGGGTTTTTATTGATTGTTCTATCTGATAAATCAATATGACTGGTTGGATTTCCCTCATCACCCATACCTATGAAA
>JBLMVP010000131.1:0-14669 GCA_050256755.1 Sphingobacteriales bacterium
GAAAACTTACAGGATAACAAACGAAAGAATATCCTGATTGTGGAAGATGAACCTGATATTCGTTTTTTATTAAATGATATTTTGAAAGATGAATATATTGTATATGAAGCAGAAGATGGAAGAAAAGCACTGGAGCTGATTGAAAAGATAATACCTGATCTTGTTATTTGCGATGTGATGATGCCCAATATGGGAGGCCTTGAGTTGTGCAATAAAATGAAAAACGCACCGGCCACCTGCCAGGTTCCTTTTATTATCTTATCGGCACGGGGAAGTGAAGATCACCACATGGAAGGATATGAAGTGGGGGCCGATGCATATATCGCCAAACCTTTCCATACAGGTCATTTAAAGTTAAGGGTGAGGAAATTACTGGAGTATCGTCAAAAATTACTGGAACTATTCAGTAACGACAGGGATACTAAAAAGCTGCTGGAATCTGATCTGGCTGCAGGTGATAAAGAATTTCTGGTAAAGATTGTACAGGTAATTGAAGAAAACCTCAGTCAATCAGAACTGAATGCGCTGTTTCTTGAAAAGATTTTCACCATGAGTAAAATGCAATTGTACCGGAAGTTAAAAACCATGACAGGAATGACACCTGGTGAGTTTATAAAACATATTCGTCTGAAACAGGCTGCAAATCTGCTGGCTTCTACTAATTTAAATGTAACAGAAATATTTTATCAAACGGGGTTCAATAACCAATCTTATTTCTTCAGGGAGTTCCGGAAGCGGTATAACTGTGCTCCTAATGAATACAGGGAGCAGCAATCTGTTAAGGGATTAAAATAATTAATTGCCGAAAAATAATTCGTGATAATTCCAGACAAACTGGCACTTTTCAAACCCATTTTATATGAAATAGGGTAATTAGATTTTTTTTTATTAAATATTTTAAACAGTAATCTTGTACGAATTTGGTCTATTTCTTTCCTGTTTTTTTTCTTTTTATTACCGTAATATTTTTCTTCCAGTTAAAAATCTTTGTTATTCTCTCAAATTGTAATCATAGTATAGTAAAATGTTAGCATAGTGTATAAGACTGGCATACATTATAAGATAGCTTTGAGTATCAATTGCTGCATATGTCGGGAAATAAAACCAAGCCAACGGTTTTTTTACTTTGCCTGTTGTTTATTTTGTTAAACCACCCGGTTGCTATCTGTCAGCTACTCAGCCTTAAGATTGCAGGTGATGAGCAGGCTGGTTACCGGGTTAATATTTATAATAACAACCATTTGCTGGTTACCAATACCGAAGAATTCTCCCTTCAGTTGTTTAATAATGATTTGAGTACTGTTGCCACCATACCACAATGGAAAGGTGATTCATGGACAGGTAATGAACAACACCTCACTTTAAAAAAAGATGCTTATATAAAAGAGTTTGATGCCAATCTGTCTGTGTCTGTAGCTTACGAAATAGTGAATGCCAACATCATTAAAAAGACAATTGAACTGTTTCAACCATCAATGCCGGGCATGTTATATATATTAAAAGAAACAGCCATGCCTTCAGAAAAGCCTGATAGATATATAACATTTGAATATGATAGTTTCCCCGGAGGCATGGTACATGAAATGTTTCCTTCAGCAGGCTTTATTACTCCCGATAATAACGTAGTTGGTTTTTTAACGGATGCTGGTTATAAAAACCAGTTTACAAGAAATACCCGTCGCAGGTTTAGTGGCAGGGGTGGAGGTTTTGTGGGAATGCGCCGGTTGCCAGATCCTAATTTATTTTCTGTCGCCAGTTTATCGGACAGGAAGCAAAATTACAACTACATCAGCCAAACATTTGGTGAGTTGTATAGCCTGGATGCCGGTACAGAAAATATATTAAAAGTTCCTTCAGTTTATCAAAAGGAAGGCAATGCGGAAATTGAAAAGGAAGATAGATTGATTACAATTACAGGCCACCCGGGAGGCAGAGCAGGGATACAATTTATTGCACCATTTAAGGATCAAAAAGTATATACCATTTCATTTTCATGTAAAGGCAACACTTCGCTGGCTTTAAAACTTTTCAGAGTTAAGAACGGGAAAAAAACAATTGAACTGGAAGATGGCGTAAAGTACATTGACAACTTCCCTTCAACAGATAGCGAGTGGACAGTTTTTAAAGGAAGTATACTGATACCTTATATCGAAAATGACAGTGTATCCATGTTTATTGGAACACAATCCGGCAAGGAATGTACCCTGCAGATTAAAGACCTGGAATTTGCAGAACATCAACCTCAGCAGGAACCCTACAACATTCTTCCTCTTGGGGAAAAAGTAACAAAAACAACCTATGTTTTTGTAGAACCATGGAAATCGCATCAGCAATTTATGATCTCATCACAATCAAGATTAGCCGAAGCAAAGGGTTTTAAAGGATCACTGATGGAAAAAATGCTGTATGCTAATTTCAATATGTTAACCTGGATCACTGATGTAAATGATTTTACTCCGTTCAATGTGCCCAACATGAATTATGCGCCGGATATGTACAACAGAGATTCTTACTTTTCTACGGTGGCTTCTTACAATAGAGAGTTGAATCTCTCCATCTGGGAGCAATGGGGTAAAACTCAAACACCAAAAGGCGGAGTCGGTACTATCATCACACCGCTAATGGGATCGGTGGAGGCAAAAGATAATGAAGCTACTATTGAATGGCTGATATGGGCAATGATAAATAAACGCCGTTTTGGTGTTGAGCTTCCGCAGGAAAAAATTAAAAAAGCAGTTGATTATGTATTGAATGAATTTGATTCCGACAGGGATGGAAAATGTAAAGCACATTTTCCTTTAAGCCAGGTGGATGTTATTGATTATAATCCTAAAACTGACCGCCTGGGTGTTAACCAGGGCATGCTTGCTATTGCATTAAGAACGATTAAAGAATTAGGCTTTGATATCTCCGAAGCTTATATCCAAAAGGCAGAAGCAGAATACCGGAATTTTTATGATGCAAAAAGAAAACATGTATTGTTCGACAGGAATTTTCCCGACATTATTTCGCTAACTGACCTGGAGCCAGAATTCTTTTCTCTATGGTTATTCAACAGGCCCATACTAACAGATGAAATGGTAATAAATCATTTGGATCAAATCCCTGTTTTGAATAAAGTATCCCACTCACCGCATCCCGAATACGGCACTACTGCACCTATTTGTGTACGACTAACAAAAGATGCAAAAGGCTTTGCTTATCTCAGCAGCGATTATCAGCCCTTTGAAAAGTTTGGTGAAGAAAATTACAGCGATGGAAAGAGTGATGGCTTTTATTATAATGGTGGCAGTTGGTTCAGAGCAGAGTATTGCGCTTATGTGGTTGGATTAAAACATGGCTGGAAAAAAGCAATTCCATTGATGGAAAACAGGGTGTGGGCAGAGATTTATTTAAATCCAAAATGGCCCTTCAGCAAAGAATTTATCCCAACAAAATGGACTACAACCGATAGTTGGTGGCCTTCCACCAAAGGATTATGCTGGAATGTTTTTATACTGATGGCAAATGAGGTAGCGGGCCTGCGTACACCTGAAATGGATCCTGATTATAAAAAAATAAAATAGATTCCCGTTTTGATGTTTTACTGCATCAAAAATCATAGTTATTATATTATTAACCATTAAAAATTATAAAACAAAACATGAAAAAATAAACTACCAAAATGTTATTCAGTAAAAAGCCTCTGTACTATAGAGCTATGAATAACAAAAAAACTGATAAAAAAATTTTGTCAATTCTTATTATGATTAAAGACTTTAATTTTTTAAATATTTAAACGATGCTGTTATGATAAAAAAAATTACGAACATTATTCGTTCCATTCCCAAACATTTACCGGTTGGTTTAAAGTTAGCCATTTGCTTTACCTGCTTTTTGTTAATACATTCTGCTTTAATTGCACAATCAAAAGACATTAAAGTTTCAGGAAACGTAAGTGCTACTACAGGGGAAGCTTTGGCTGGGGTTTCAGTCAAGGTAAAAAATTCATCCATTTCAACGATGACAGATGCCACTGGTAATTTCTCTGTTACAGTACCCGAAAATGCGGTATTGCAAATAAGTTATGTTGGATACAAAATGCAGGAGATTGCAGTATTAGGTAAAATTAGTTTTCAAATAACGATGTCGCCGGTAGAAAACACATTGAATGATGTGGTAGTGGTGGGATATAGCAGCCAAAGGAAAGGTGCTATAACAGGGGCTGTGTCAACAGTAAATATGCCTGATTTAGATAAGCGAAGAGTGCCTGATTTAGCCCAGTTGTTACAAGGCCAGGTGGCAGGCGTGCAAGTAACACAAAGCACTGGTGCTCCCGGTGATGGCATCAACATCACTATCCGTGGTGTTGGAACAATAGGCAGCAGCAGCGATCCGCTTTTTATTGTGGATGGTTTGCCTACTACCAGTATTTCTTTTCTAAATCCTGCTGATATACAGTCGGTGACAGTATTAAAAGATGCCGCTGCAGCCGCTATTTATGGTGCAAGAGCATCTGGTGGGGTAATCGTTATTGTTACTAAAAGCGGTAAAAAAGGAAAGTCCAGTCTTGATATCAATTATTATAGTGGTATTCAAAAAGTATCCAATCTTCCAACATTGCTCAATGCCACTCAGTATATGAATAAGATGGAAGAAAGCTGGAACAATTCAGGCTATAGTGGTACAAATCCTTACACTGCAGATAAATCAAGAACGGATCTTGCTAATACCGATTGGTTGAATGAATTATTTGTATTGGGGAAATCGCAAAACCTGCAATTATCTGCCAGTGGTGGTTCTGATAAAGTACAATATCTAATTTCTGGTGGATACTATAAACAAAATGGCATTGTAATTTATAATAATGATCAATTTGAGCGTCTTAGTTTCAGAACGAATGTAAATGCCAATATTACTGATCGTTTTGCTATAGGCACCAATCTTCAAATTTCCAATAGTGTACAGGATAAAATATCCTCCAGTGGGGATGCTCCGGGTGTTGTGCGCCATGCGTTTATCCGCCCGCCAGTAATAAGTGTTTATAAAGATCCATCGGATCCAACTTACAATCCGGCAGATCCATATACTGATTTGCCTTTTTACTCACAAAATGTTGCTGCAAATGGTGGTAGCTGGAATGGCAGTGCAAACAAATATGAGTTTGGTTCCAATCCCCTTGCTATAGCCTATTTTACCAATGATAAACGTAACAATTTTAAAACTTTTGGGAGTGTATATGCAGAGTATGCGTTTTTGAAAAATAAAGAATTAAAAATAAGAAGCAACCTGGGTATAGATTTGAACTTTACCCATAATAAAGCATTCAATAAAAACTATGGCGACGACGATGGTGGAGGCTCGGCCATTGATCAGGGTACCGGCCGTCAAAATCGTCCCACCAATTTATCTGAAGATAGGGGACAGGAATCCACTATTACCTGGACCAATACATTGAATTATAATAAAAAAATTGCAGAACATTCTTTTAGTGTATTGTTAGGCAGCGAATTTATTACCAATAAAGCATCTGGTATAGGTGCAACCAGGGCAAGGTATAGTAATACAGACCCGGCATTTCAATACATAGATTTTGGTGCGTATCCTCAGGATCTTTGGAATGGAGGTTCTGCATCAGAGTGGGCACTGTTCTCTTTATTTGGTTCTCTAAATTATAATTACGACAACAGGTTTTTTGCAACTGTTAGTCTTAGAGAAGATGCATCAAGTCAGTTTGCAGAAAATAATCAAGAGGCTTATTTCCCTTCAGTATCTGCCGGTTGGAGAATATCCCAGGAAAAATTTATGCAGAGCGTAAGCTGGATATCCGATCTTAAATTAAGAGTCAGTTCAGGAAAATTGGGTAACCAATCGGGACTTAATAATTACAATTCTCTTGCAATTTATAATCCTCTTGGTACTTTACTTCGTTATGGCAACCCGGATTTGAAATGGGAGACCACTAAACAAGATAATATAGGGCTTGATTTGAGTATGCTGAAAAATAAAATTTCAATTTCTGCAGATTATTTCAAGAAAACTACTTCTGATCTTTTATTGCCACTAAGTTTACCAACTGTAGTGGGAGACGTAAAGCCAACAATAGTAAATGCAGGAGTTATAAGTAATAAAGGTTTTGAACTGGCAGTTGGATATAAAAATAATGACCGTGCATTTAAATATTATGTAAATGCCAATGTTGCTACCGTTACAAATACGGTAGAGAAATTAGATCCCAATTTGCCAAGCATATACGGACAGGTTTCAAAAACAGAAGCAGGTCATCCATTAAATTCTTTTTATGGATTTCAAATGACAGGTATCTATCAAAATCAAAAAGAGATAGATGAATATTTAACTGGTGCACCCCACGCTGAAATTAAACCTGGGGATATTAAATTCCAGGATCTGAACGGAGATGGTATTATCAATGATAACGACCGCACTTACATAGGCAATCCAAACCCAAGGTTTACTTTCGGAGCTAATTTATCAGCCAGCTATAAAGGGTTTGATTTATCTCTGTTATTGCAGGGTGTAAATGGTGTAGAAAAATACAACGATCTTAAAAAAATAATTGATTATGACACCCGTCCCTTTAACCATACTACAGCCACTTTAGAGGCATGGCATGGCGAGGGCACAAGCAATACTATTCCACGTTCCACTTTTACGGATAATGGCAGTAGTAAAGTGTCCAGCATTTTTGTGGAAAATGCGTCTTATTTAAGGTTAAAAAATATTGAGATCGGTTACACAGTAAACATTCCGGGTATAGCAAAATCTGTTTTTCAAAATGTACGCCTGTATGTATCTGCTCAAAATTTGTTTACCATCACTAAGTACACAGGTTTAGATCCGGAAGCATATAATATGTTTGACCAGGGTACCTATCCACAATCACAAGCATTTTTATTTGGCATCAATATTAAATTATAATTTATATGCTAAAAATTAAAAACATGAAATCAATCTATATGATATTGGCGGCACTTGTAATTATTTGCTCTGCCAGTTGTAAAAAAGAATTGCACAAAACCCCAATAGGTATAATAACTGAAGGAATACCTCCTACACATGAATCAGTTATATATTCTGTCACCTCTTCTTATCAACTTCTTTCCAGTACCCTGAACATTATAGGCGAATGGGGCTGGGATGACGGGATAGTGCTACGCAACGATTTTATATTACAGGATATAGCCTCTGGTGATATGCTTAAAAAATGGAATCCCGATGGAGACCAGGCGTGGATGGATCAGTTTTCTGATTTTAGTTTTACGTCTTCTAACGCTGGCATAAAGGGGCAATGGAGTTATGATTATGCAGGTATAGCAAGAACAAATTTATCTATCAGTTATTTAACCGATGCTGCACTAACAGCCAGTCTGGGTATTGATGAAGCAACCAGGAAAAGCTTGTTAGGCCAGGTGTATTTTTTAAGGGCTTTTTACTATTTCGATCTGGTGAATTTATATGGAGATGTACCATTGCTAACAGCCCCATTGAAAAATTTTGCTGATGCTTATAATGTAGCTAAAAGGGAAACAAAAGCTAATGTATATATACAGATAAGCAAAGACCTGGATAATGCTAAAACTTTATTACCTGATGGTAAATATTCAGATGCGTTAGAAAAGTGGAGAGTATCAAAAGGAGCAGTGCTGGCATTGCAGGCAAAAGTTGCATTATTCAATCAAAAATGGACAGATGTTATTAGCATTGTATCAGCAATAGAAGGATTAAACTATTATAGTTTAAATGCTAATTATTTTGACAACTTTGATGTGACAAAAGAATGGACCAATACTGAGGTGATCTTCGCTTACAATCATGAGTCATTAACAACACCAAGAACAGGTAATGGTATTTGTGCTCTGGCTGGTTGGGGTTTTATTGCTCCTTCCCCAAATTTTATCAGTGCGTTTGAAGCTAACGATCCAAGATTGGGATATACGGTAGATACGGCAGGTCAGAATGTTTACAAATTATTTGGCAAATTAAATAGTGATAACAAAGGCAATGATGATGCCGCAAGCAATAAAATTTATATCCGCTGGGCAGATGTAATGCTTTGGAAAGCTGAAGCTTTAAATGAAACAGGAAGTTATCCTGCTGCTATTGCTATTATTAACACTATCAGGCAGCGTGCAAGAACCGCAGTAAATGCTGGTGGTACAATTCCGCCTGTAGGAACCTTGCCCGACAGGGATGTAACGTCCACTAACAAAGATCAGATAAAACAATGGCTGATCCAGGAAAGAAGAGTGGAATTAGGTTTTGAATCACAAAGATTCAATGACCTTAAACGCTGGAACCTGGCTAAAACTTTCCTGACAAGTCTTGGTAAAAATTTCCAGGATAAGAATTATCTCTATCCGATTCCTCAGGGTGAAATTGATAAATCAGGTGGTGGTATCACCCAAAATGCCGGCTACTAAATTTTATTAGGTAAACAACAAAGGGGGTTATTTAAAATTTGAATCAAATATTTAAATAACTCCTTTTTATACTGCTGTAAGTAATAATTGCCATGCAGGTAGTATCGCCTTGTAAAAAGGTTTACAAAAAAACAATGTCATCAACATGTGAGGAAGTCGGGGATATAAGGGGCAGCATATGATTTCAGCAGAGAAACGCTGCGGTATCAATATGTTTTCTGTCAATACGGTTCGTTGTTATGATGCTATCATCACAGGCTATAACATCAATAAGAATTCAGGTGCAGAATCAACCATCGAAGTTTTGCTGACTATGCAACTGGTAACTAAATATCCATCCGTTAAAGCAACAATGGACAGATACAAATTATAACACAGGCATTTTAATTGTAACAACTTTAATATTTTTTATGAACGATATAGCAAAACGCTTTGCAGAAAACCCTTTGTTATCACCTGCAGATTTGCCGGCCAGTAATGCCGGACTTGAAATTACCTGTCTTTTAAACCCCGGTGTATTTCAGTTCGAAGGCAAAACCTGGCTTATTGTAAGGGTTGCAGAAAGACCGGCACAGAAAGAAAATATTATTTCCTTTCCTGTACTAACGGAAACGGGCACAATAGAAATAATAACTATTCAAAAAAACGATCCTGAATTAAAAGCAACCGATGCCAGGGTGATCAATTATAAGGGAGTTGATTATTTAACCACACTCTCTCACCTGCGGTTGCTTTGCAGTGATGATGGAGTAAGGTTTTATGAACCGCAAGGTTATCCTGCCCTTGTGGGAGAAGGAATGCTGCAAACATTTGGCATAGAAGACTGCCGGGTCTCATTATTAGAAGATATTTATTATCTCACTTTTACGGCTGTATCAGGTAATGGCGTGGGTGTTGGTTTACGAACCACCCTTAATTGGAAAAATTTTCAATCGCATGGAATGATACTACCGCCACACAATAAAGATTGCGCCATTTTTGGAGAAAGGATCAATGGCTTATTTTATGCATTACACCGGCCAAGCAGTGTTGATATTGGCGGCAATTATATCTGGATTGCTTCATCGCCGGATGGAGTACACTGGGGCAATCATAAATGTATTATCAAAACCAGGAAGGATGCATGGGACAGTGCAAGGGTGGGAGCAGGAGCAGCACCTATCCGAACAGAAAAGGGCTGGCTGGAAATTTATCACGGTGCCAATGGACAGCACCAGTATTGCCTGGGTGCTTTTTTAATGGACCTCAATGATCCTTCAAAAGTTATTGCAAGAACGGAAGAACCTATAATGGTTCCTTCCACTGAGTATGAGCTGAGTGGCTTCTTTGGTAATGTAGTATTTACCAACGGTCACATTGCAGAGCCTGATGGCGATACTATTACTGTTTATTACGGCGCCTCTGATGAATTTGTATGCGGTGCCCGTTTTTCTTTAAACGAAATTTTCTCATTATTAAAATTTAACCATGCTTAATAAACTGAAAGTTGAAATAGACCATTTTAAAAACCAGCCGCATAATTTCAGGATACTGATATTGACTAACCTGGTATATGCGTTTGTGCTACCCGTGATCGATACTTTTGTGGCTGCTTATATTATGCGTAATACACATGGTGATATTACCAAAGTGGTCATTTATCAACTCACAATTTATACAGGCATACCACTTACTTTTTTATTAAATGGATTTCTTTTAAAACATTTTGACATCAGAAAATTGTATTCTGCGGGTATGTTGCTGAGCGGTATATCCATGATTGTGATGATGTCTCTGCATGAACTTAATACATTGGGTATTGCCAGTGCAGGTATGATAATGGGATTAAGCTTTGGGTTTTATTGGGCAAACAGGGATTGCCTTGCGTTGTCAATTACTAATGATGGAAACCGAAATTATTATTATGGAATGGAGAATTTATTTTACACTATCATTTCCGTCGTCATACCAATTACCATTGGTTTATTTATCGATTCACAAATCAGCGATTCGCAAAAACATACTGCTTATTTAATTATTACAGGAGTGGTTTTTTTGATCACTGTCTTGGCTTCGGTTGTCTGCTTTAGAGGTACTTTTAAAAATCCCGGAGAAAAAAAATATATCTTCTTTAAGTTTCATGCACTTTGGTATAAACTTTTAACGCTGGCATCCCTTAAGGGATTAGCACAGGGATTTTTTGTAACTGCACCTGCTATGCTGATACTGAAATTTTTTGGTAATGAAGGTGCACTTGGATCGGCCACTTCAATAGGGGCAGTTATTGCTGCAGTAATTATGTATGTGTTGGGACGAATTTCCAAACCATCCGACAGGATAAAAATATTTGCAGGCGGACTTGCCTTGTTTGCAATTGGGGCTGCAATAAACGGTGTTCTATTCAGCCAGGTTGGTGTGGTAATATTCATTTTATTATTGTTGATTGCAAAACCTTTGATGGACCTGGCTTATTTTCCTATTCAATTCCAGGTGATTGATATTGTTTCTAAAATAGAGAAGAGGAGTGAGTTTGCCTATATCTTAAACCATGAAGCTGGTTTATATGTAGGCCGTTTCTCAGGCGCTGCCACTTTTTTGCTCATGGCCCGTTACGGCTCGGCAGAGATTGCGTTGCGGTATGCAGTAGTTATTATTGGCGTGTTGCAATTATGTTCCATATTTGTAGCTAAAAATATTATTGCACAGGGTAAAATGCTCACAGCACATGAAAGCACCATCAGTAATAAGGTTTTATATGAAGTGTCAGCAGATATTGTGTAAACCATAATGAACAACAAATGAAAAGTATAATTAAAACAACTGTCATACTGTTATTTGTTGCTATATCTGTAAAAGCGCAGGTTAAGCAGCAACGTATTTCCCGGGTTGACAGTATGCCAAACCTACCCTCGCCTTTGCAAATCATAGATTATAAAAAACTTTCTTCAAGTTTTGATAAGACAGTTTATGATTTTAATGCCAAAGGAAAATTCTGGCCATTGGTATGGATTGACAGCAGTAAGAAAAATTTTCCTCAAAATGTAGTGGGACTCTACACAGCACTTGCAGATGTACGGCAGGGTATTAATAATAAAGGAATGTTTCATGAAGCAGTAGCAACAATGGGCGCCACACTGGGAGCAAGTTTGGTGGGAATTGATAAAACCAATCAGCAAAAAATGGATTATGTGGGTATGCTGAAAAATTATTTTAATAAAGAAACGGGCTGGAATATTATGATGAATAACACCTGTCCCGAAGTTGCGTTGTTAGGCGGGGGATATGGGAGGGATTGGTGGTACGATGTTTTTCCAAATGTTTTGTTTTATGCCATTTATGATCAGTATCCCAATGAGCCTGACTTTACTGAAATTGCTAAAACGATTGCTGAAAAATTTTATACAGCTGATTCCATACTGAATGGAAATTATGACTGGTCTTATTTTGATTATGGCAAAATGAAACCAATGAAAAACCAGATATGTGCTCAGCCCGATGTGGCAGCAGGACATGCATGGGTGCTGTACTCGGCATATAAAAAATTTGGTGACCCAAGATATTTAAAAGGAGCATTGAGTGCTTTATCCGCTTTGCAATCGCAATCAATAAATCCCACTTACGAATTGCTGATGCCTTTCGGCGCTTATTTAGCTGCAAGAATAAATGCAGAACAAGGAAAAAATTATGACTTAAATAAAATGCTGGGATGGAGTTTTGATGGCACTGCTGTATGCAGGGAAGGCTGGGGAGTGCTGGTTGGCAACTGGAATGGCTTTGATATTTCTGGTATTGTTGGCAGTACGGTTGATCATGGAGGGTATGGATTTTTAATGAATACATATGACGCAGCATGGCCATTGATTCCCCTGGTAAGGTATGACCAATCATATGCCGGGGCTATTGGAAAATGGATGTTGAATGCAGCCAATGCCGTAAGATTTTTCTATCCGCAATACATGCCTGATGATCATGAAACCATTCCACAGCTGGCAGCAGTTACTAAAGGAGTGATAGGGTACGAAGGCATGATTAAAAGATCATCTTATGCACAACATGAAAACTTAAAAGGCCCTGTAGCACAAGGTGATGGTCCTCTTTGGGTGCCGGGTAAAAATCCGGAAGAGTCACAATTCAGTGTATATGGCAGTGGGCATGTTGGAATCTTTGGAAGTATCATTCGTACTACCAACATTAAAGGAGTATTGCAATTAAATTTATTAGCTACCGATTTTTATCATGATAAAGCTTACCCTTCTTTTTTGTATTATAATCCTTATACAAAAAGTAAAACAGTTGTAATAAAAACGGAGCCCGGGAAAAAAGTGGATTTGTATAATACCGTCTCGGGAAAATTTATAGCCCGGAATGTTTCGGGTGCCGCTCAAATAAAACTTTTACCACAAAGTGCAGCAGTAATTGTTTGTGTTCCTGCTGGGGGTAAAGTTTCTTATACCGGAAAGAAGATGTTAGTGAATGGAGTTGTGGTGGATTATATGTTTCAACAATAGAAATAAATAACACGCATGAGATTTACTTCTAAGTTATTTTGGATTTCTATAATTATTTTACCGTGCTCATTATTTATTTTTTGTTCAGTTACTGTGAAAGATAAAAAATCTGCAAAGAACTGGTGGAAGGAAACTGTTTTCTACCAAATATACATGCCTAGTTATGCCGACAGTAATGCTGATGGATATGGCGATTTTAAAGGTATGACCAGTAAACTGGATTATCTGCATTCACTTGGTGTGAAAGGTATCTGGCTTACTCCTTTTTTGCAATCGCCAAAAGTGGATAACGGTTATGATGTAGCCAGCTATTATGATATTGATGCTACTTATGGTAACATGGCTGATTTTAAAAAGTATTTATCTGAAGCTCATAAAAGAGGAATAAAAGTAATTATGGATATGGTGCTAAACCATACTTCCACTGAATCCAAATGGTTTAAAGAATCACGAAAAGCCACTAACAATCCTTACCGGGATTATTATATATGGAAAGACAAACCCAATAATTGGGAATCTTTTTTTGGAGGAGGCGCCTGGCAAATAGATACATTAACCAACCAGTATTATTACCATAAGTTTGATGCAAGAATGGCCGACCTTAACTGGTCCAATCCAAAAGTAATTGAAGAGATAAAAAATGTGTTGCGGTATTGGTTAGATGCAGGGGTAGATGGTTTTCGACTGGATGTGATTAATTTTTTAACAACAGATGGGATCACTGCAGACAATCCTGTAAAGGATGCTATTCAGCAACACCTGACAGATATCAACCAGCCGGGAGTTAAAGATGCTATGAAAAAAATTAAATCTGTTGTGAGTGAATATAAAGACAGGTTTATAGTAGGAGAGATAGGTAGTGATAAAATAGAAGTGTTAAAACAATACCAGTCTCCTGAATTATTAGATGTGGTTTTCAATTTCAATTTTGGAAGCATTCCGAAATTCTCTGTCAAACGCATTTATGATGAACTGCAAAGCATGGAGAAAAATATGCAAAACTTTCCAACCCTGTTTTTCGGCAGTCATGATATGCCAAGGATGATTGACCGCCTGGCAGATGGTAATATTGATAGAGCTGCTGCACTTGCTGCTTTAATACTTACGGCAAAGGGTGTTCCATTTATTTATTATGGAGAAGAGATAGGAATGCATAATATCCTGGCTAACCACATAGAAGAAATGGTGGATATACAAGGCAGAACACATTATAAGCTTGCGCTTGATTCAGGAAAAGATTCAGCAGCAGCACTTAAAGAAGCTAATGAGCACAACCGGGATAAATCACGCAGTCCCATGCAGTGGAATAATAATGTTTTCGCAGGATTTTCAACAGCAAAAACATGGATAAAAATTAGCCATGATTACAAAGAAGTAAATGTGGAGCTTTTAGAGAAGAAAGAAAATTCTATTCTTGGTATTTACAAAGCGTTAATAGCCTTAAGGAATAAAGAGAAAGTGTTACAATATGGTAATTATGAAAAACTGGAATTCAATAATGACGTGATCTCTTTTACCCGGTCTATGGGAGTTGATAAAATTACCGTGATAATAAACTTTGGAAATGAAAATGAAATAATTCTTCCGGCTGGAGCCAAAGTTCTTATGGGAAACACCCACCTTAAATCAAATAATTTTATTATTTACAAAACCTGATGTTATTTCACGTTATAATCGGTATAAGCAAAAAAACAAACAACTTACAATACTATGCAGAGCAAAGAATTCATTTTTGAAAAAACCGGAGCAATGCTTAAGGGGT
>JBLMVP010000132.1:0-17345 GCA_050256755.1 Sphingobacteriales bacterium
GAAGAGCGAACCCTGATATTAAAAGAAGCTTTGCAGGAACTGGAAAAATCTCAGCAGGAACTGAGTGAAGCATTAGATAAGGAAAAAGAGTTGAATGAAATTAAATCAAGGTTTGTATCGATGGCGTCGCATGAATTTAGAACACCGCTAAGTACCGTTTTATCTTCTGCAGCTATTTTAGGTAAATACACTCAAACAGAAGAACAGGATAAAAGAGAAAGACATATTACCAAAATTAAAGAATCAGTAAAACATTTAAATGAGCTGCTGGAAGATTTCCTTTCATTAGGTAAACTGGAGGAAGGAAGGATTACAACGGAATTCGCTGTATTCGATGTAAAAGATTTTTTGCATGATGTAGTGGATGAAATGAAAATAATTGCCAAACCGGGACAGAAAATTTTACCGGAGTTTTCTGGTGATCCTATTTTTAGTACCGACAAGAGGTTACTTAAAAATATTCTCATTAATCTTATTGGTAATGCTGTAAAATTTTCACAGGAGAATAGTCATATACGGATAATCGCTGATGCAGGTGACGGCAGCATGGAAATAGCCGTAAAAGATGAGGGTATTGGTATATCCAGGGAGGACCAACAGCACTTATTCACTAGTTTTTTCAGAGGGAAGAATGCTGAAAATATACAGGGAACCGGCCTGGGTCTGCATATTGTAAGCCGTTATTTAAATTTGATTTCAGGAGATGTAAAAATTGACAGTGAATTGGGGAAGGGAACAACTATTACCATAATTTTGCCATTTATGAAAAATGAACAATATGCATAGTATTTTAGTAATCGACGATAATACTGATATCAGGGAGAATACTGCAGAAATCCTTTCATTGGCGGGATATAAAGCCTATACTGCAGAAAACGGAAAGAAGGGAGTGGAGATTGCGCAAAAGGAAAAACCTTCCATCATCATCTGTGATATTATGATGCCTGAACTGGATGGCTATGGCGTTTTACATTTGCTTAAAAAGAACCCGGAAACAGAAAACATTCCTTTTATTTTTCTTACAGCTAAAACTGAAAGAGCCGATTTTCGGAAAGGAATGGAAATGGGTGCCGATGATTATATCACCAAACCATTTGATGATCTTGAATTATTAAGAGCTATTGAAATACGTTTGAGGAAATTGGATATACTCCAGGGTAAATACTCGCAGGACGAACAGGGGGTAAATGAGTTTATGAAAGAATTGAAGGGTTCGGGTTTTTTAAACATGCGGCTGGACAATTATGATTCAGAAGACTTGTCTAAAAAACAAACTCTTTATTCAGAAGGTAAACGTCCAAAATATCTTTATTATTTGAAAAAAGGGAAGATTAAAACCTATAAAGTACATGATGATGGTAAAGAGTATATCACCAATCTGTACAGCGAAGGAGATTTTATGGGCCATCTGGCTTTGTTGGAAACCAAAAGTTATGATGATACAGCAGAAGTGCTGGAAGAAGCAGAAGTGGTAATGGTTCCAGCTGATGAGTTTTTAACAGCTGTTTATAGTGATATGGCGATTGCCGGTAAATTCATTCGTTTAATTGCTAATGACGTAAAGGAAAAAGAAGAGCGATTACTTCACCTCGCTTATGATTCACTTAGGAAAAGAGTAGCCAAAGCGTTGGTCGATATTCATACTAAGTTCAATAAAGAAAAATCAGCAGGTAACTCCATTGATATTTCAAGAGAAGATATTGCCCAGTACATTGGTACAGCAACAGAGTCTTTAATAAGAACTTTGAGTGATTTCAAATCCGAAAAACTCATTGAGATTAAAGAAGGTAAAATTAAGATCATTAACCTGGAAAAACTGAACAGCCTGTTGTATTAAAGCTGGTCCCTGTTTAAATCAAAATCCAGATTATCTTTTTTGGTATCGGATTTTTCCGTAGAGATTTCTTTACCGTGATCATTTTGCTGCTTTAGTGTCCAGTTATCAGTCATGGTAGTCTCTAGCCATAAGTTACCTGATTTGCGGAATATTTGTACAGCCAGCCCAAATTTTTCCATAAAAGTCATTTCCAGGTCTTTTACTTTGGTAGTATCATTTATTTCCACTTCATCAGCCACCTTTCTTTTCCAGGCATCACCAATTTTATAATTATCCGATAACCTTTTTTCGGGTGAATAATGTTTATTGAATCCAAAGCCATTCCTGAAAAATTCAATTTTGAGGAAGGGAAACAGCTTGCTGAATTCGAGTTTGATGTCCCGGATATAAATATTTTCAGTTATCAACATTTTCATTGCCAGCATTTTTTCAGGAAATATTACTCCTGAACAAAACTATATTTTGGCAAAGCCGATGTTGCTGATTTAAACTCAGCGTCAGAATGATTTTTATCAGGAAACTTAAAACTGGAAGCTGTGGTCTTTACATATCCTTTTTATTAAAATGCCTTACACACATCCACAACGGGATGATTATCCAAAGCAGCATAACACTGGTAACTATTGCTATGCCAGCGGTACTGCCAAAGAAGTCTTTGTATAAAGCCCCGGTGTAGCCCATTAAAGCGCTTATGTCCATTTTTAGCATAATAAATATTCGCCCTAAATCCAATGGATTAAGAAAGGAAAGAACCAGCGTTAATTTTTCCAGGGGGTAGTCACTAAAACTAAAAAGAATAAGTAGTATTAAACCATCGTATATTAAGGCAAAATAAAACCAAACAAGTAATACTGACCCGATGCCTCTTGCTTTATCCCGTGCTTTGACCGAGGTGATAAAAGACAGAGCAGTAAAAATCATAGTTAAAGCAGAGCCGGTTAACAGCATAGCAATACCCGTTTCATTTGCTGAAAACAGGAGTACCGGTATACCTGCTCCAATTAAAAAAGCAGCCAGTAAAGAAATAGTAACGCCGGCGTATTCGCTTATAATTATTCTTGTACGGCTCATGGGTTGCGAAAGCATAAGTTCAATAAATTCGTATGAATTGTAATAATGAATAGTGCTGAATACCAGGCTGATTAATGGTAATACTATAAGGATTATGTTGAGTAAACTCATTAATGCTTTGCCACTGTTTTCTTCCATACGGAACATGCTGAAAGAAACAATCAGCAGGAATAATGCATAGGCCAGAATTATTTTACTTCTCAGTATGTCATACAAAATATATCGGGTAAGTTTCATCATAATTTAATAAATTTTATCACTGGTGTTGATATGAAAAACTTTGTCTATCCAGTTTGCCCCCGGTTGTTCGCCCTTCATTATCCTGGCAATGGCTTTGCTTATTTTTATTTCGCCGGTTTCTTCCTGGAGTTCGGAAGCTTCTTTCAAAAAAATCATTTTTCCTTCCTGCATATACATTACATGTGTTGTAAACTCTTCCAAATCGCTCAGTATATGAGAAGTGATGAGGATGAGTTTGTTTTTTTTCTTTTCTGTAATAATTTTTTCCTTGAGTATTTCGGAAGAAAGCGGGTCAAGTCCTGCAGTGGGCTCATCAAGTATTAAAACAGACGGATTAAAAAGAAACGCCAGGGCGGCACTCACTTTCTGCCTTGTGCCGCCACTAAGCGTACGCATAGGTTTTTCAAATATTTTTTCCAGTTCATATTTATTCAGCAGTTCATCATCTGTTACGGCATCTTTGGCATTGCGGATATCTTTCATCATTTTAAACAGGTGACCCACTTTCATATTATCAGGATAACGGCCAATTTGTGGCATATAACCAATATTGCTGCGATAGGAAGGGTCGCCATTAATCAACTGTTCGTTTACATAAATTTTTCCATCATCAGGCTTTACCATTCCAAGAATTGATTTAATCAGTGTTGTTTTTCCTGAGCCGTTTGGGCCAATTAATGAAACAACCTGTCCTTTGCTGAATGATGCATTAATATTATCCAGCGCCTGTAATTTTTTAAATCGTTTACTGATATGTTCAATCCTAATCATAATTTGAATGCTTTTAAAGAAGGGTGGTTATCAACAAGGTTCTCTGGTGTAAAACTTGGAATTGCTTTTTCAGCCTTATCAAGCAGTGATACAATAAAGCTTCTCAATAATATAAGTGTGCTGGGATTCTGCTCAGTAATCATTGAGTACATACTCACCGGGTGATAAGGGACATCTCCGCTTCCGTCCTTATTCAAATCATATCCGTCATATTTATCCCAGTAATTATTATCAAATTTGTTAAGAACGAGAGAACCATTGGTGCCAACATCAAAAGTGTTGCTCAAAAAATTGTTTTTTTCAAAATTATTATCATTACAACTGGCCTGTACTTTAACAGCCCATCCATTTTCTTTGAAAATATTTTTGTTAATTTCTATCCGGCTTGTTCCTTCCAGGTGCAGGCCAACAGTATTTTTAATGAATATATTTCCGGTTATATAACTGTCACTAATATCTTTTAATAAAATGCCATAAGCAGAAGGCCCCCAGTTTTGCTCAAATTGGTTTCCCAGTACGGTAACTTTTTTGGAATACATCACAGCAACACCTGCGCCATTATCACGGAAAACATTGTTTTGATAAATATCATCATTTGAAAACATAAAATGCAATCCATAACGGATATTTTTTTCGCTGGTATTACCACTGATGTGTGATTCTGTTACGAACTCAAAATAGATGCCATCTCTTTGCCCCTGTATATGATTGTTTTGAATGGAGGCATGATTGCATTTCCATAAGTGTATGCCATTGCCGGTCAACTGTTCTGATTTGGGACGACCGGTAATAGTATTGTTGCGGATGTTTGCATAATTGGTGTTGGAAAGATGTATTGCAAAATAAGCATTACTGATAAAATTATTTTCTACCGTTACATTGGTTGCATCAATAATTTTTATAGAAGCAAAATCATTCATAGCCGAATAACCGGAGTTTTGAAAAGAAATTCCTTTGATAGTAATGTTTCTTCCGCTTACAGTAAAGATTTCATATTTGTTTTCACCCTCTAATACAGGATTATTTTGACCAATAACAGTTATTGATTTTTGAATAATGATATTTCCTTCTTTATAAATACCCTTTTGTATTAAAACAGTATCACCATCTTTTGCCAGTTCAATGGCTTTTTTAATGGTGATATTATTGGTGCCTGCCGTAATGATTTTAGCATTGCCAATTAGAGCAGGAAATAAAAATAATATAACAAACAGGTACTGCATCGCCTTATTGAATTTTGCTGTATACTTCATCCCACAATAAAACTTTTCCATCCGTACTGCTTTTCAACTTTTCTGCTGCTGTTTGAGAGACAAAAGCGGCAGCATTACTGTTCATGGGTGTTTTGAGCCCGGGACTTACCAAAAAATAAGCTTTATCAGCATCAATAAAATCGTTTTCCTTTTGGTAATTTACCAATACTTTTTTACTGATGTTTTTATCTTCTATACTTCCTGATTTTAAAAAGCGCACCATGCATATTACATCATCAAACATATATACTTTTCCTTTGGTGGTTATTACTTCACCGCCAAATTTAGGGTCAACAAAACCCATCTTACAGGTATAACAATTATCTTTTCCATAAGAAATAGGGTGCGGATTGGTGGAACAGGAAGCAAACAGGAAAATTATTCCGGTTAATGCCGCGGATAATGCGGTTTTAGATAAACGCTTTCTTTGCTTATACCAGGCAATAATAAAAACTGCAAATGCAAGCACACCTGCAATGATTACTATCCATCCGCCAATATCCGGCATAGAGTAGGCATCAAAATTCAACAATTTTCTATGGCCAACAAGAGGTGGCTGGTAACCCATGCCCGGCACTTTAATAGGTGCATCAGGATTCAGGTTGTGCCCGTAATCGTATCCCCATTGGTAAAAATCATACATTGCCAAAGCAGCACCAATGACAGATAAAATAAGATAAGTAAATAAAAATTTTCGGCTGCCTGTAAATGCAGCAATTAATCCAAGCAAAATGTAAAAAGCCACTATATAAACCAGGTAGTTGAATTCAGGAAACATTTCAATATTAATTTTCTTCATCCCGATATAATGGTTCAACCCGTTAATAATATCCACATCGCCACTCAATTTTGTTAGCCATATTTTCATTGTTAGTCCCTCCGGATATTGGGGGGCAAATAAATCAATCCGCCATAGAGGAACAAAATATGTTCCAATCAATGCAAGCGATGCAAATCCCAGCAATATTCTTGAACCGGTGCTTAATTTTTTCATTGTTCTTTTTGATTACACGAATTAGAACAGATTACACAAAGGAATTATTTAATAATTACTGCAATTGGTAATAATCTGTATTTTGAATTTATTTTTTTGCCGGCGGTAGTAATACTGCATCAATTACATGGATAATTCCGTTAGAAGCAGGTATGGTAGCTATAATATTTGCTGTTCCATTCACCATTACTTTTCCGTCCTTTACATTTAGTGTAATATTATCACCATTTGCCATATTGATTACCTGCCCATCCTGCATATTTTCTGTTTTATATACCGCAACAGCTACATGGTATTGAAGAATATTTTGTAAGTCTTCTTTTTTATTATCCTTCATTAATCCATCAACGGTGCCTGCAGGCAGTTTATCAAATGCAGCATTAGTTGGAGCGAATACGGTAAACGGACCAGCATTTGATAAAGAAGTTACTAGCTCAGCTTGTTTTAATGCAGCCACCAATGTAGTATGGTCTTTTGAACCAACTGCAATTTTTACTACATCTTTTTGTGATTCATCATCCTTCACTGCCTCCTGCCCTGAAGTTGGTGCAGCGGTATTATCATTGGTTTTGGTTTCAGTTGGTGCATTATTGCAGGATAATACTATCGTAAGCATGAATAGGGCAAACAATTTATTCAACTTTTTCATAACAATAATTTTTTAAGAATTAAAAAGCAATCCCGCTTAAGCGGGATTGCTTTCGTTTTTATTTTGTACTAACTGAATCAGCAGGAACAGTTTTTCCTGTACTGAATGTAATAGGTACATTTGAACCGGCAGCACTTATTCTTATATACCCCGACATTTCCTGGTGCAGCGCTGAACAGAAATCAGTGCAATACATTGGATATACCCCTACTTTTTCCGGTTTCCACATTAAGGTTTGTGTTTCACCGGGCATAATGAGTAACTCAGCATTGTTAGCTCCTTTTACTGCAAAACCATGTGGCACATCCCAATCCTGTTCCAGGTTAGTAACATGGAAGTAAACTACATCACCCATTTTTACTCCTTCAATATTATCAGGAGTAAAGTGTGAGCGGATAGAAGTCATATACACATGCACTTCATTACCCTTGCGTTCTACTTTGGTATTTTTATCTCCGATAGCTGCGTAAGGATTGGCATTTTCTTCTATCTTATAAATCTTTTGAGAGTTCTTCATTATCATATCTGCGGGAATTGCTTCTGCATAGTGTGGCTCACCAATTGTTGGGAAGTCGAGAATTAATTTCATCTTATCACCACTGATGTCGTACAACTGTGCACTTTGAGCTAATTCGGGACCGGTTGGAAGAAACCTGTCTTTTGTTATTTTATTATAAGCAATTAAATACTTGCCCCAGGGTTTTCTTGTTGGTCCGCCCGGTACACTAAGGTGACCAACAGAATAATAAGTGGGAACACGATCAAGCACTTTCAAATCTTTTATATTCCATTTAACCACTTCAGATGATACAAAGAATGAAGTGTATGCATTACCGTTTGCATCAAACTCTGTATGTAAAGGGCCAAGACCTGGTTTTTTTACTTCACCATATAATACTGCTTCATAATTTAAAACAGGTATACCTTCATAATTGCCATCAAATTTTTTATTGGCAATAGCATCCTGGATTTTTGTAAAAGAGAATACAGGAATAACAGCGGCTAATTTTCCGCTACCTACAATGTATTCGCCTGTAGGATCAGTATCACATCCGTGCGGAGATTTTGGGCAAGGCATAAAATAAACCATGTCCGGACAATCTTTCGGGTCAAGCATAGTTACTTCATTTTCTATAGTAGAAGTAGCCATATGTTTTTTCTCATCATAAACATTGTGTGCATATTTTACGGGAACTTTTTTCCCTTTGCCGGCAGCTAAATATTCTTCTGCTTTTTTCCAGTTAACACAAAGAATAAAATCTTTATCTTTCTGAGAGGCATTTACTTCCAGTAATGTATTGGCTCTTTCTGAATTGTAGCAACTGAAAAACATCCAGCCATGAGATTTGGCTTTACCGGCCCTTGCCAAATCAAAGTTTACGCCGGGTAACAAAATCTGGAAATTAATTTTCATTCCACCGGAATTTTTATCAATAGCAATAAAACTTACTGTACCGCGGAAGTTTTGTTTGTAAGTATTGATGGGAACATCACCGTTGGAATTGTCCATTGGAATACTGAAGCGGGTTCCTGCCACTACATACTCTGAATTTTCAGTAATAAATGGAGAGGAGTGGTTACCTGCACTATTAGGTATTTCAATTATTTCAGCAGTACGAAAAGTTTTTAAATCAATACGGGCAATTCTTGGGGTATTGTTTCCATTTCCAAAAACCCAGCGGCCATCTTGTATCCCGTCTGTTTCAGATAGAGCAATATGGTGCAAGTCATCCCATGGTACAAAACCATGTGAGGTATTAAGCATGGGTTTTGTTTCTTCATTATATCCATAACCTTTTTCAGGATCAACAGAAAAAACAGGAATTACCCTGAATAGTCTTCCGGATGGTATTCCATATACAGACATTTGCCCGCTAAAGCCACCAGAAACAAAATTGTAAAACTCATCATATTTCCCGGGGGCTATATATGTTTTTTGTGCGGCATCGCCGCTAACGGCCGATTCAGCTCCTTTTGGTTTACAGGCTGGCAATAAAAAACTTATTATTAAAAGCACCAGCAGCAGTTTTGAAAAACATGTTTTCATAAAAAATATTTAATGATTTATGGAGAGATTATTTAATACCATCGTTTTTGCGCATGAATTCATATACATGTCTTGCATCATCATCGCTTAAATTTTGATTGGGCATGCGAACCATGCATATTTCAAGCATAGCCTGGGCTTCTGCATTATTTGCGAGCATCTCATCAGTATTGGTTACAAAATTCATAACCCATTCTGCCTGCCGGCGTGAGGTAACACCTTTCCAGCCAGGGCCAACTAATTTTTCATCGGTGAGGCGATGACAACTCATACATTTGGTATCGTATATTTTACTGCCTGCATCTGCCATTGCTTTATCAAGGGTGGCAGGTATGTCTACATGTGTAAATTTCCCAACACCTCTTTTCTCATTCTTTTCTTTTTCAGCGGTATTGTCAGCAGCTGAAGTGGCAGGCTGTTTTGATTCATCTGATTTTTTTTCTGAGCCGCCTCCACAGGCAATTAAGGTGATTGTTACTGAGCTTAGCAGCAATGCTGATACTGTTATCATTTTTAGTTTCATATTCTATTTTTTTTGGTGAATGATAAAAAGGATATGTATGTCTTTTATCGGGTCAAAAGTATTTCTGTAAAAAAATGGGGAGACTGAGTATCATCAAGATACAGAATGATATTCATCATCCCTTGTCTTTTAAGCAACTGGTAATTTTGGCCGATGGCGTTTTCTAAATCATTTAGTTATGCTCTGCGCAGTATTTTATATCTTACCATAACAAGTGAAAAGAAAACCCGTTTGCCTATACAGGAAATAGCAGACAATTTAGATATTCCCCGTCATTTTTTAGGGAAGATTATGAAACAAATGGCAAAAGAGGGGATTATTGATTCGGCTAAAGGTCCTTTAGGTGGATTTTCCATCAATGAAAAAACTACTTCCACGCCACTTATTAAGATTATTCAACTTACTGACGGAACGGATCAATTTAAAGACTGTGCTTTAAGTTTAGGAAAATGTAATTCGGCAAATCCCTGCCCTTTGCACAGCCGTATTGAATGCAACCGCAGGGATTTATTGGAAATATTTACAGGTACAACAGTGAATGATTTGATTAAAACCGATGCAAAAGATTTTGTGAATTATATCTAATCTTCAAAAAAATCGTCGAGTTCTCTTCTTTCCTTTTTAGTTGGTCTGCCAATTTTACTTCTGCGTTTACCGGTATGGAAGGTTGCCGCCTGGTATTGCGAACGCTGAATTTCTTCTTCGGGGGTGATATCAATATAAAATTTTATTGCTTCTGTATACTGAACACGATTTTGCAAAAGACCTGCTACTTTTATTCGCCACTTCCTGGCTTCTGTTTTTACTTCGTATTCATCACCCACATGCACCTGTTTGGCGGCTTTAGCTGCCGTACCTTCATATTTTACTTTACCGGTATCGCAGGCAGTTGCAGCTAATGTTCTTGTTTTGAATAAACGTATAGCCCATAGATATTTATCAAGACGAAGTTTTTCTGTCATAGTCCGGAGTTAAGAATTAGAAGTTTGGAGTTAGCTAATTTAGTTTTGATTCCTAACCCCTTGCTTCTAACCTCTGACTAAATTAATTTTCTGCAAAAAACTTATGGAAATAAGGAATGGTTTCAATTCCCTTATAAAAATTTTCAATATTATACTTTTCATTGGGCGAATGAAGATTATCATTATCCAATCCAAAACCCATGAAAATTATTTTAATGCCTAATTCTTTTTCCAGGATAGAACAGATAGGAATACTTCCGCCACCACGTACAGGAATGGGTTGTTTGCCAAATGTTGCTTCAACAGCTTTTGAAGCTGCTTTATATCCTTTACTGTCAATAGGGGTCATATAAGGTTCACCGCCATGATGTAATTCTGCCTTCACTTCTACACAGGACGGAGCAATGGATTTAAAATAATTTAATAAAACCTGTGTCATCTTATCAGATGATTGATTGGGCACTAACCGTGCAGAAATTTTTGCATAGGCTTTTGCAGGCAGAACAGTTTTAGCACCTTCACCAGTATATCCGCCCCATATGCCATTTATCTCTAATGTTGGACGAATGCCTGTTCTTTCGTAAGTAGTATATCCTTTTTCACCCCATAATTCCTTTATACCTATTTCTTTTTTGTATTGTTTTTCATCAAATGGGGCTTTGTTAATCAATGCCCTTTCTTCTGCGCTGGCAACAACTACCTCATCATAAAAACCTGGGATAGTGATATGATTATTTTCATCATGACAGGTTGCAATCATTTTTGCCAAAACAGTAATTGGATTGGCAACAGCACCACCATATGTGCCACTATGTAAATCACGACCGGAAGCTGTTACTTCCACCTGGATATAACTTAAACCGCGAACGCCTGTATCCAGCGAAGGTGTATTCATGCCAAGCATCGAGCTGTCGCTGATTAATATTACATCTGCTTTTAATAAATCTTTATGTGCTGCAACAAATTTTCCCAGACTGGGTGAACCAACTTCTTCTTCCCCCTCAATTAAAAATTTAATATTGGTACTCATAGTATTTGTTTGCACCAAAGTTTCCAGGGCTTTTACATGCATATAAAACTGTCCTTTATCATCTGAAGAGCCACGGGCAAAAACTTTTCCATCTTTTATTACCGGTTCAAAAGGACCGCTATGCCATAATTCCAGAGGTTCTGCCGGTTGCACATCATAATGGCCATAAACAAGCACAGTGGGTTTAGATACATCCACTATTTTTTCACCATATACAACAGGGTGACCATCTGTAGTCATTACTTCTGCTTTATCTGCACCGGCTTTTAATAGGCTTTGTTTTACAGCTTCAGCACATTTAAGTATATCTGTTTTATGTTCGCTTTTTGCACTTACTGAAGGGATACGAAGTAAATCGAGCATCTCATTCAGAAATCGTTCCTTATTCTTTTCCTGGTAATCTTTCCAAGCCTGCATATTATTAATTTGATTTATGATTTTGTAAAGGTTTACGAATTTAGGGGATTTGTTATTCTTATAGATGATTTGGTTCTCCCTCTTTTAAGAAAATATTTGCTTTTGCAGGGCCTCGTTTGTCAGTATACAGACAGTCTTATAAGAAGATGATGTGGAATTTTGAGCTCTGCTCTCATGAGTTGGTAAAACCATTTCGGTTTTAGGGTTAAGTAAGCACGGTGTTTTTACATCGTGCTTTTTTTGTGGAAAAAATATTTTTTCCTTTAACACTTCTTAACGATATCACTTTATTAAATTTGCGCAGCGATTGTTTAAGCTACATCAGCGGTTATTGGGCTTATCACCTGTGAGTGAATAGTTGCGGCAAAGGCTGAGCCTATTTAATAACTATAGGAACGGAACAGCCTGGGGAAACCTAATAAGATATACAGAATGGCAAAACCCAGTAATGTGAATTTGGTAACTGCACAAACAAAAGTAATAAGAGTAGAAAAAGTTCCATAATCGCCGCTTAATGTTTGCAGCATAATTCCATTTTCTATAATATCAAAACCACCGGCTAATAGAGCACCATAGGCAAAATTCTTTCCCACCTTCTTTTGCCACTTAGTGGTGTGATAACGGATTTTACGACACGCCGCAAAAAGATAAAGACTGTAAAAGAATATAAAAATAAAGTCGAGTAAAATGTTTTTACGGGCTATTTCAGTAAGATTATTAGTATCAGATGGCTTCCATGCCTCCAGTACTTCCTGAGCTTCTTCTTTTGTTTTGGCAAATTCAAGACTTACAATTCCTAATTTGGTGTCTTTAGTCCGGAGACTTCCTCCCTGTCGCTGCAGAATAACTATCATAACAATTACTCCAGCAAAGAGGGGTAATAAAACTTTCCAGCTATAATTCATTTTTCAAGGTTCTGTGAAGGCCGCAAACGTATGATTTTTTTTGTTAAATCGTGATGATTAACATCTTGAAAGCTTAGCTGTTTGTTTCAAACCTGTTTTGAATAAAATCCCAGTTAACTACCTTCCACCATTGCTCAATGTAATCTGCTCTTCTATTCTGGTATTTTAAATAATAAGCATGTTCCCAAACATCCAATCCTAGTATAGGAAATCCTTTTAAATCAGAAACATCCATTAAAGGGTTATCCTGGTTAGGTGTTGAGCCGATTTTTAATTTTTTGTCCGGAGTTAAGATAAGCCATGCCCAGCCGCTTCCAAACCTGCTTTTAGCTGCATCACCAAATTGATTCTTAAAAGCATCAAAAGAATTAAAATTTCCTTCAATTGCTGATAATAACCTTCCTGAAGGTTTTGCATCTCCGGGAGCTTTCATACTCTTCCAGAAAAGTTCATGATTATAATGTCCGCCGCCATTGTTACGCATTTTGGTGGAATATTTCGAAATTTTTCCCAGCACATCTTCCAGTGGTTTTGTTATATCAACCGATTCTGCCTGCGCTGCTTCTTTTAAATTTTTACTGTAAGCAGCGGCATGTTTGGTATAATGAATTTCCATTGTCATGGTGTCAATTACCGGTTCAAGATCTTTATAAGAATAAGCTAATGCGGATTGATCAAATCCTGTATTATAGGCAGGGTGGTTTTGTATTTTTTGCGGGGTAGCACAAGCTGCCATTAATGTGTTGGCAGATGATGCTGTAATTACAGTGGCCAATCCTGCTTTTGCGGTATTGGTGATAAAATTTCTGCGGGAAGATTTATTATCGGTATTCATAAAAATTTATTTTGTGAAAAGTTACTGCAAAAAATTGTTAACTGGTCTGGCTGCTCTTCCTATTTCTTTTATAAAGGTTCCACTTATTTAAAATATAGGGTTGTATTTTTCTTGAAATACGGTAATAATATTCTTTGTTGAATAATTGAGAATCCCTCATCGCTTTATAAGTAAGAAAAATGCCGATTGGAATTAAAATAAAAGTTGATAGCCACATACCCGAAAGTGCATTAAATACTTCCTGTTTTGCCAGCTTTTCCCCAAAAGTGTTTACCAGGTGAAAAATGATAAAAAAGAGAAGTGCGAATACAAAAGGTAAACCAAGTCCTCCTTTGCGGATAATTGATCCAAGAGGGGCACCAATTAAAAATAAAACCAGGCACGCGGTGGACAAGGCAAATTTCCTGTGCCATTCAATAAGATGCAATTGCAGTTGTTTCTTTTTTTCCAGGTATTCACTTATTCTTCCATCCACAACATTTTTAATGGAGGTTATTTGTGATTGTGTACGTGAAAACACAGAAGTTCTGATAGAGTCCGGTACCAGGTCATCAATCTTTTTTAATACCAATTTATTTTTGGTGCTGCTATCCCAGTCTTTATCAGTCAGGCTGCCAAAATTAAAAAAGGGAGAAAGCTCTTTTTCCCCTCTTCTTTCAAAAGTATCAATACCGTTATGAAGAGAGTCGATTGTTACATTCAATTGACGGATGCTGAGCATCTGGTAAAAATTTTTAAAAGTTGAATCATTATAATTCAACATAGCAAGAGCACTTAAGTCAAAAACTTTTTGGTATGATTTAAAACCAAGACGAATATATTCTGTACTATAATTATTGGAACTGCTTCCCCGTTCCTGGTAGCGCCACCCGTTTTGCAGGTCAAATAATAATTTCTTTTTATCAGGGGAAACAGACATACTTCCTCTTTCTGCAGTTATAAAATTATCCTGTAATTCATAACTATGTTCATAGATGATTATGTTTTCAAGGTTTTTTCCTTCCTTATCCTTTTTACCAACTTTCATAGTATACCCCGGAATACCATCATAAAAAACACCTTCCTTTAAATCAAATGCCGGTTTGCTGAAACGGATATTGGTTAATTGAGTTTTCATCCGCAGGTTAGCAACCGGAATAATATAATTATTGAAAAGAAAAGCGATTCCGCAAATTAAAAGAGCAACAATAAAAAGCGGTCGCATGAAACGTAACAAAGGAATGCCGGCGGATTTTATAGCTACTAACTCGAAGGTTTCACCTAAGTTTCCAAAAGTCATGATAGAAGATAACAACATTCCCAATGGAAAAGCCAGTGGGACTAATGTGGCTGAAACATAACCAATAAGTTTGGCAATAGTAAAAAAATCAAGCCCTTTTCCAACAAGGTCATCAATATACAACCAGAAGAACTGCATTACCAGCACAAAGAGTGTGATAAAAAAAGTAGCAACGAATGGCCCTATAAATGCTTTAATAATGAGTTTGTCTAACTTTTTAATCACGTGGCTTAATGTACTTTAGCAAAGAAATTGATTTTTATGAACGGGACAAAAATACGGCTTTCAGATTTTGAAATGGATTTAGTACAAAACGCCGACTGGATTTTAACAAAGCGGGTAATTATTGATAAAGTTTATGACTTATTTGGAATGCTTGCGGAAGAGTATGTTTCATTGGTTAAAAAGTGTGGGGACCAGTTGCCCTTAAATATATCTTCTATCCCACCTAAAATATCAAAAGGCGAAAACTATCATGGGCTTCCTTATGTAGTACTGGATTATCCAAGATATTTTGAGAAGGAAAATAGTTTTGCAGTGCGTAGTTTTTTCTGGTGGGGAAATTTCTTTAGCAGTACTTTCCTGGTAAAGGGTAAATACAAAAAACAATTTGCTGAAAAATTTTATGACAACTATTCTTTTTTGTCAGATTACAATTACAGTATTTGTATTTCAGAAGATGAATGGGATTTCCGGTTTACAGAAAATAACTTTACGCCTGTTAACAAGCTTGGGACTAAAGAATGGAAAGATATAATTTTCAGAAAGAATTTTGTTAAGCTCTCTGTGTTTATCTCATTAAACAAATGGAATGAAATGCCCGGATTGTTGTCAGGATATTTTAAAAAAAATATGCTGGCAGCAGGAATTAATTTCCAAGACGATGGAATAAATCTTTAACCTGGTAGTCCCATAGACGGCTCTGATCCTTGATTTCTTTTTTGTCAGCAAAATCTTTTATTACCAGTATCGTTTGATTGGTAACTTCTGATTTCTCAATACGAAATTCAAAATATTCATCTTTTGCCGCATGTGTCCAGCGGTAACGGACAAATTTTTCTTCTTCAGTTTCTAATAACTCTGCTTTATCTTCTGAACCATTCCAGTTGAAACTGTAAACGCCTTCTTTTTCGTCTACTTTATCGGCAAACCATTCCTGTAACCCCGCAGGTGTATATAAAAAATCATACAAAATTGCTGGTGAACATCTTACAGGATACTCCAAGGTATACAAAACTTTCTTACTCATCCCTTCATTTATAGTTGATCAATTAAACTTTTTTCATTGTCATTCGTGCAAGTATAGGAAATAATTTCAGTTATGAAAATAAATTTTATACAAGGTGTGTTTAATAATTAATAAAATTTATTAAACAAAACGAGTCTAATTAAGGCTGGAACAGGCTTTTCGGGTTAATTTTTTTGGTTTGTATTACAAAAAAAAATAAATTACACTGATACTTAATCGTTTAAAAAGACGTTAGTATCATAGTTTAACCTTATTATAACTATCCAATAAACCAAAAAACCAAAGCCTTATGAGCATGCGCCAGCTTAAGATCACAAAATCCATTACCAACAGGGAATCTCAAAGCCTTGAGAAGTATCTTCAGGAAATTGGTAAAGTTGAACTTATTACCGCCGAAGAAGAAGTAAAATTAGCCACACTTATTAAGCAGGGAGACCAAAAAGCATTGGACCGTTTAACCAAAGCCAATCTTCGTTTTGTTGTTTCAGTGGCCAAGCAGTACCAAAACCAGGGTCTTTCTTTACCCGACCTTATTAACGAAGGAAACCTGGGACTTATAAAAGCTGCTCAGCGTTTTGATGAAACCCGTGGGTTTAAATTTATTTCCTATGCTGTATGGTGGATTCGCCAGAGTATTTTACAGGCTTTGGCCGAACAATCCCGTATTGTACGTCTGCCTTTAAATAAAGTTGGATTAACCAACCGTATAAATAAAGCTTTTTCAGCTCTGGAACAGGAGTTTGAAAGGGAACCAACACCAGAGGAACTGGCAGAGGTTCTTGATATGGAAACAGAAGAAGTAGCCGCCACACTTGGCGTTGGCGGAAGGCACGTTAGTATGGATCAGCCACTGTCTGATGGGGAGGATAGTACATTAGTGGATGTAATGGAAAACCCTAATGCTGTGGCAACGGATGGCGAATTAGACCATACGGAATCATTAAAAACAGAAATAAGCCGTTCACTCAAAACATTAACTGACCGGCAGCAGGATGTTATTTGTTTCTTCTTTGGTATTGGGGTTGACCATCCTATGAGCCTGGAGGATATTGGGGAAAAATTTAACCTTACAAGGGAAAGAGTTAGACAAATTAAAGATAAAGCCATCACAAAATTACGCAGCAACAACCGCAGCCGGTTATTGCGTACTTACCTCGGCTAAAATATATTTTTGCGAAGTCCTATCTTTGCAAACCTTAAGGTGAATATAACATAACGTTATATTCACCTTTTGTTTTGTGTGATTTGTAAAATGAGATTTTAATTATGTTCAACAGTTTATC
>JBLMVP010000133.1:0-3586 GCA_050256755.1 Sphingobacteriales bacterium
TCTGGATGATTCAATTGTTCATATGCATCAATGCAGTAGCCAAAAGTTTTTTACAGGAAGGAAGGGGAAGGATGCTTTATTTCTACACTATTGCCGGACCAAGAGACTTCATTATTTCCAAACTCATTTATAATGGGGTATTAATGCTGATGATGAGTTTGATAAGTCTTCTTTTATTTACTGTTTTCTTAGGCAATCCTTTAATTGACGCACCACGTTTCTTTGGGATTGTTTGCCTTGGCGGCATAAGTTTAAGCCTCGTGTTTACTTTACTCGCAGCCATAGCAGCAAAAGCTCAGCAGCAATCTGCATTAATGGCCATTCTTGGGTTTCCTTTAATTATTCCCCAGCTTTTATTATTAATTAAATTATCCAAATCCGCATTTGGTGAGGTGTACGGTGCAGGAGTTGTTTCGCAAATTGCTTTATTGCTAATGGGGCTTGATGTGCTGGTAATAGCCTTGGCAATAATTTTATTTCCCTTTTTGTGGAAAGACTAGTTATGTACGAAGTTAGGTATACGATTTGCAGCTGAAAAAACTATCCTATTTCTTATTCAACATTTCTTATTTCTTACTTATTCTCCTCCATGTTTGAAAGGAATAAGCATAAACATGTTTAGCATCTGCAGGAAAATCAAGATGGTAAGTTTGCTCCCATTCTTTTTCATCAATAACAGGAAATAATATATCGCCATCAATTATGGTGTGTACACGGGTTAAATAAATACGATTAGCTATTGGCATTGACTGGCGATAGATTTCACCACCACCTGCAACAAATACTTCTTTACAATCCGTTTCTTTTGCTTTTTCAACCGCTTCTTCCAAAGATTGAACTATCCAAACATCTTCTCTTCCGGGATTCCAGTCTGTGTTTCTTGTAATAACAATATTAAATCTTCCTGGCAAAGGTTCGCCTGCGATAGAATCGTATGTCTTTCTCCCCATAATAACCGGCATACCCCAGGTAGTGTTTTTAAAAAACTTTAAATCATTGGGTAAATGCCAGAGAAGTTTATTGTCTTTACCAATGACATTATTTTCTGATGCTGCGACGATTAAACTTATAATCATAATTAAAAATTAAACTGCAACAGGTGCTTTGATTGCGGGATGACATTGATAATTCTCCAATGTGAAGTCTTCAAATTTAAAATCAAAAATATTTTTAACAGTTGGATTCAATTTCATTGTTGGTAATGAAAACGGTGTTCTGCTCAATTGCAGTTTCACCTGCTCCATATGATTATTATAAATATGTACGTCGCCAAACGTATGTACAAAATCTCCCAAACCCAAATCGCAAACCTGAGCAATCATCATCGTAAGCAAGGCATAGGAAGCAATATTAAATGGAACACCTAAAAACACATCTGCACTGCGTTGGTATAACTGGCAACTTAATTTTTTTTCAGCAACATAAAACTGAAAAATGGTATGACAGGGCATCAATGCCATCTTTGGTAAATCGGCCACATTCCATGCACTGATGATGAGGCGGCGACTATCAGGATTCTTTTTTATCTGTTCAATCAACTCTGTTACCTGGTCAATAATTTTTCCGTCGGGGCCTTCCCATCTTCTCCATTGCTTCCCATATACTGGGCCTAACTCTCCTTTTTCATTCGCCCATTCATCCCATATGCTTACACCATTTTCTTTTAAATATTGGATATTCGTTTCTCCTTTCAAAAACCACAGCAGTTCATGAATGATAGAACGAAGGTGAACTTTTTTAGTGGTCACCAATGGAAATCCTTCATTCAAATCAAACCGCATCTGGTAACCAAATGTACTGATGGTGCCGGTACCCGTGCGGTCATGCTTCTGCGCTCCTTTATCCAATATATGCTGTAATAATTGAAAATATTGTTGCATAAGTGCAAGTTAAAGAAAAGCTTTTAGCTTAAAGCCATTAGCTATTAGCTGTGGGGAACGTGTGGATTGAAAAATAATTTATCTTCATTCCTATAATTATTCTCTATGCTTGCAAAATTTTTTCCTGGTTTAGCTCTTCTTTTTTTAGCACAAATTGTATCTGCTCAAATTTCTATCATTCCGGAACCTGTTTCTATGATCACTGCTAAAGGTGAATATAAAACGGGCAAACAAATTACCTTGTCTTCGATTACTGTATCTCCTGAAGTAAACAAAGTAATGAACTTGTTAAGAGACAGGCTAATCAATGCAGGTGTTAATTGTGCTATACTTCCAGCTAATTCAAAATCATCGGTACAATTTATTATAAACAAATATTCTGATAAAACAATCGGAAAAGAAGGTTACCAGTTAAAAGTTTCATCAACCGGTGTATCCATCACCGCTAATGAAACGGCGGGGTTATTTTATGGCTTGCAAACTTTATTGCAATTATTTCCTGCCGACGTGGAAAAAAAAGATGGATTAAAAAATGTTCCCATCACTTTACCCGCCGTTTCAATAACTGACTATCCAAGATTTGGCTGGAGAGGTTTGATGTTTGATGTAGCAAGACATTTCTTTACCAAACAGGACGTAAAAGATTTTATTGACCAGATGATAAAATACAAATACAATTTGCTTCACCTGCATTTAACAGATGATGAAGGCTGGAGGATTGAAATAAAAAGTTTGCCTCAACTTACTTCTGTTGGCGCATGGAATGTAAAAAAAGTTGGACACTTTGGAGATTTTTCTGCACCTGAACCAGATGAGCCGCGTAACTATGGAGGCTTCTTTACACAGGAAGACATGAAAGAAATTATTAATTATGCAAAAGAGCGTTTTGTAAATATTTTGCCCGAAGTAGATGTGCCGGGTCATAGTTTGGCTGCCATTGCTTCTTATCCTGAATTATCGTGTACACCTGAAGCAAAAGATTATAAAGTTCGTTCAGGAGAAAAAATTATGGAGTGGCCGGTGGGTGGTCATTTTTATGGTTTGATTGATAATACGCTTTGTCCCGCCAATGAAAAGGTTTATGAATTTTTGGATAAAGTATTTACGGAGATAGCACAACTCTTTCCCTTCGAATATATCCACATGGGCGGTGATGAAACAGCGAGGAATTTTTGGGAAAAAACGGAAGCCATAAAAGAATTGATGAAAAGAGAAAACCTGAAAGATTTAAATGAAGTGCAGAGTTATTTTGTAAAACGGGTGGAAAAAATTGTAATGTCAAAAGGAAAGAAATTAATTGGATGGGATGAAATACTGGAAGGTGGACTAGCCCCCAATGCGGCTGTAATGAGTTGGAGAGGAATAAAAGGTGGTATTGAGGCTGCCAAACAAAATCATGAAGTGGTAATGAGTCCAACCACTTTTGCTTACCTGGATTATGTGCAGGGTAATAAAATTTTGGAACCCCCGGTTTATGAAACACTTCGATTAAGGAAAGTCTACCAGTTTGAACCAGTGCCTGATAGTGTAGACCCAAAATATATTAAAGGTGGACAGGGGAATATCTGGACTGAACAAATGTGTATTACCCGTCACCTGCAATATATGGTTTGGCCAAGAGCTTTTGCCATTGCAGAAGCCTTATGGAGCCCTAAAGAAAAAAGAGATTGGAAAAATTTTGTTCCAAGAGTGGAAGATCATTTCAA
>JBLMVP010000134.1:0-2907 GCA_050256755.1 Sphingobacteriales bacterium
GATGCGACGATATCAAAATAATCAAATATTCTTCCAAAAACAGGGATTAGCTGCAGGTATTCATTAATTACCAATAAACAAAAACATAGAAAACTAACGCAAAACAAGTGTTAGTTGCAAATCAATATATTTTGGAAAAAGCCGGGTTGCAATGAATGGGAGAAGAAACGAACCTAATAAATTAGGTGTAATACCAGGAATAAATGTGCTGGCAGGGTTAAAATGAAAATAGGGACGAACAGCCTATTTTATTGTCCAGATGATAAGTACTCCTTTTATGATAATCCATTTACAAAAAAAATTTCCCATTCGTTGGTTTATGGGTTAAATATATTGCAATACAAAATGTGGGATATACTTGTTACAGGGTATTTTATAAATCTTCGTTTTTCCACAACCGGAAAAAATATATAATAAGAAAGGCCAGGGTTACCAGGGCAAAAACATAAAAAAGAATATTCCATATAGTTGGCTTACCCAAAGGAAAAGCCAGTTCTTTATAAATACCTATATACATATTGATGGTTAACCAAAGCAGTGCCCCGGTAAGAGTCCATACTACTTTTTGTAAAAACCGCCTTACTTCGGGCTCCATCTCGCTCATTAGAAATTGTATATGTTTTAAAGGTCGCTTTTTGAGGGGGGATGAACAATTTATTTTACGAGTAAATTATTAAAATCAGTAGTGTCGCCATTAAACACGTTGAAGTCAACTTTAGAAAGAATTCCATTTACTCTGCCCCTTTCATTATGCTGCCAGAAATGCCAGGTTCTGTTTATTCGTGGTTTTCCTGGTTGAAAGTAATGAGCCGCCCAAAATGGATACTCATCAAAATAACCGGCTAAATATTTTTCATAAAAATCAACATTGGAATAAATAATAGGCTTAATCCCGGTTTCAAGTTCAACTTTATTCAGCCATATTTTTATTTGCTTTCTTAATACATCGGGAGTAACACCATATCTTGCTTCTACATCAAGCACCGGAGGCATATCCCCTTTTTTAAGTGAAACAATATCCAGGAAATTTACTGCCTGTAGCACTGCATTTTTTTGCGGAAGAAAAAAATGATAGGCCCCCCTTGGTATATCTAATTCCTTAGTGCGTTTCCAGTTTTTCCTGAAAAGAAGATCCTCGTCAGTTTCTCCTTCAGTTGCTTTTATAAAAACAAAACCAATTTTTACTCCCGCTACTTCCATCTTTTTTACTTCTTCCCAGTTAATTACCTGCTGGTAACGGGAAACATCAATGCCATGAATAGAGTATCCCGACGGAACAAGGATACCAAACTCCTTATACCGTGCCAGCGATGCTTTTCGTTCCAGCCACCAATCATATCCATTAAAAACTATTACTACCAGCGCAGCTATACACAGGAAAATAAGAACTACTGTAGCCGCACTATTTTTCTTCTTCTTTGCCATGAGGTAATGCTGCAAATTTGCGTGCAATTGATTGGTTGGGCAAGTAATTCTTTATAAAAGCTTCATAAAGATATTTCTGCTTTTTTTAAGTGCCCTGAATTTATCTGTCATCCTCCTTATCTCATTTAATTAAATGATTAACTTGCCTCTTTCAATATGTGGTTGATTATTCCATTTACTTTACTGTTTATCTTATACGCCATGCTGCTTTTCTTTTACAGGAAAAACTGGCAGCAAATGCCGTTAACAGAAGTAGAAGAATTATATGAACCGCACACAAAAATTTCAGTAATTATTCCTGCCCGCAATGAAGAGAAAAATATTGTTAATTGCCTTGCATCTGTTTGCGAGCAGGACTATCCTCCCGATTTATTTGAAGTGATTGTGATAGATGATCATTCAGAAGACAATACAAATGAGATTGTAAAACGGCTTGGAGAGATATATTCTAATTTACAATGCATCCGCTTACAGACAAATGACGAAGCAATTGTGGCGTATAAAAAGAAAGCCATTGAAACAGGTATTAATGCCGCCAAAGGAAAATTAATTATTACTACAGATGCTGATTGTATTGTTCCTCCGCATTGGTTAAAAAATATTGCTGCATTTTATGAAAACAAAAAGGCTGCATTTATTGCAGCGCCTGTTGTGCTTACTTCGCAAAAAAGACTGGTTAGTCTGTTCCAGTCACTGGATTTTTTATCCTTGCAGGGAATTACCGGGGCCTCCGTTTTTGCCGGTTTTCACAGTATGTGCAATGGAGCCAATCTTGCTTATGAGAAAAAAGCGTTTGATGAAATAAACGGTTTTGCAGGGGTTGATAATATCGCCTCTGGTGATGATATGCTTTTGATGCATAAGATTTATAAAAAATATCCAGACAAAGTTCAATACTTAAAATCCAAAGAAGCAATTGTAACTACACAATCAGCCGAAAGCTGGAAAGCGTTTTTTAACCAGCGTATCCGCTGGGCCAGTAAAGCCAGCAAGTATGATGATAAAAGAATTTTTTGGGTTTTGTTACTGGTTTATTTATTCAACCTTAGTTTTCCGGTTGTGTTTATTGCTGCTTTTTTTAATAAAGGTTTGTGGTTTTATTTTATCAGTATCTTTTTGTTAAAAATTTTATACGAATTATTCTTCCTGGCGCCGGTTGCAAAGTTTTTTGGAAAAGAAAAATTATTATGGTGGTTTCCTGTAATGCAGCCATTACATATCCTTTACACCATCATCGCCGGTTTACTTGGCAGTATTACCACTTATGAATGGAAAGGCAGGAAGGTGAAATAAATTTGATTGAATTGATTAGAGTTTCAAATCGAAGCGGCCCTGGGTAACTTTAATGGTATCACATCCTCCCAGGGGAGAAACTGCAATGAACTGAAAACGACCCGATATAATCCTATTAATAAGGTCATACCGGGTCAATTCTAAATAATTAGTGGAATCTTTTTCTGTATATGAATCGCAAAATTTTAC
>JBLMVP010000135.1:0-11288 GCA_050256755.1 Sphingobacteriales bacterium
CTAATTTCAATGCCGTTTGTCCGCCAAGTTGTACAATAACGCCTTCGGGTTTTTCATGCTCTACAATTTCCCAGAGATGTTCCCAGAAAACAGGTTCAAAATAAAGTTTGTCTGCTATATCGAAATCGGTTGAAACTGTTTCGGGATTACAATTAACCATAATGGCTTCGTATCCGGCTTCTTTTATAGCCAGTAAACCATGGACACAACAATAGTCAAACTCAATACCCTGACCAATTCTGTTAGGACCACTACCCAGTACAATGATTTTCTTTTTATCAGAAATTTTACTTTCGTTTGAAACTAAAGTATTGCCATCCGTTTTATTTTCGAAAGTTGAATAGAAGTAAGGTGTTTTTGCTTCAAACTCGGCACTGCAGGTATCAACCATTTTAAATACCCTTGTCAGGCCCATTGCTTTTCTTCTCTCATAGATTATCTCAGCATCTTCTTCTTTCATAATGCGGACAATTTGCTCATCGCTGAACCCTAAAAATTTTGCTTCTTTTAAAAGTTCATCAGGTAATGATTTTAAGTGGTATTTAGCTATCTCTTTTTCACACTCACAAATCTTTTGTATCTGGTAAATGAACCATCTGTCAATGCCCGTGCTTTCGCAAATACGTTTAATACTCGCCCCGGCCATCAATGCATCTTTAATGCGAAATACCCGGTCCCATTTTGGTATTTTAATATATTCAATCAGTTCATCTGCATGCATCAGGCTTTTGCCATAATAACCTAAACCAACCGCTTCATTCTCCAAACTCTGACATGCTTTTTGTAAGGCTTCTGCAAAACTTCTGCCAATGCCCATTACTTCGCCAACACTTTTCATTTGAAAACCCAATGTATCATTGGCGCCTTTAAATTTATCAAAATTCCAGCGGGGTACTTTTACAATTACATAGTCTAATGCCGGTTCAAAGTAGGCGGAAGTAGATTGTGTGATTTGATTTTTTAATTCATCGAGATTATAACCAATGGCCAGCTTGGCTGCAATTTTTGCAATGGGATAACCTGTTGCTTTACTTGCCAGGGCAGATGAACGGCTTACCCTTGGATTGATTTCGACAACAATTAATTCTTCTGTTTGCGGGTTAAGAGCAAACTGCACATTACAGCCTCCGGCGAAATTTCCTAATGCCCGCATCATGCGAATGGCGGTGTTACGCATTTCCTGGTAGGCAGTATCACTTAATGTCATGGCTGGAGCAACAGTTATGCTATCACCGGTGTGAACACCCATCGGGTCAAAGTTCTCCACACTGCAAATGATTACAACGTTATCGTTATTATCTCTTAATAATTCCAGTTCATATTCTTTCCATCCCAGTACAGCTTTTTCAACAAGGACCTCGTGTATTGGTGATGCTGTTAACCCATTATTCAGTGCTTCATCTAACTCTTCTTTTTTAAATACAATTCCTCCTCCTGTTCCGCCTAAAGTAAAGGAAGGACGGATTACTAAGGGAAATCCTACTTCCTGTGCAAATTCTTTTCCTTCTAAAAAGGAGTTGGCAGTTTTAGCAGGACACACATTAATCCCCATCTCAATCATCCATTGACGAAACTTTTCCCTGTCCTCTGCTTTTTCAATCGCTTTAATATCTACACCAATTAGTCTTACATTATATTTTTCCCAAATACCCAGCTCATCTGCTTCTTTACAAAGATTGAGGGCTGTTTGTCCTCCCATGGTTGGCAATACTGCATCAATTTCATTTTCTTCTAAAATCTGTTCAATACTTTCTACCGTTAATGGCAAAAGATAAACCCTGTCGGCCATCATGGGGTCAGTCATAATGGTGGCAGGGTTGCTATTGATGAGAATTACTTTAACACCTTCTTCTCTTAAGCTGCGGGCTGCCTGGGTGCCGCTGTAATCAAATTCACAGGCTTGTCCAATGATAATAGGGCCGGAACCAACAATCAAAACACTTTTAATGGAATTGTCTTTAGGCATGGAGGGCTTTTTCGGCGGCAAAAATAACCCCAAAAAAAGAAAAGCTCCAAACTAAAATTTGGAGCCTAAATAATACTTAAGGGTAATGGTTACTGGCCTCTGGAAACTAACTATGGTAAGTATTTAATTCATATTCGTCAAGTATAACTTCTTTAGTTTGATGTTTTGAACTAGTGCTTTGTTTATCTATTGACTTCAAATCGTCTTTTGAACGCAGTCCAATAAAAACCGCAGCTACAATCCACCATCTTTTTAAAAAGTAAATTATTTTTTTCATAAATCCTCCCTCTTTCTTTATTATTAGACAAATAATACAGTACAAAGTTGCGTCGTATTTTAAAAAGAGTCAATACCCTAAAGTGGTATTTTTTATGTTTTTAATTGTCGGGGAGCTGTTAATTCTGTATTATTTTTGCCAGAATTTATTAACCCATGCAGCGTTTTGAAAATTATTTAACTTTTTTCTTCTTTTTTCTTTTATTTGGTTCATCAGTTTGTGCACAGGAATTGGCAACTTATAATTATCCCAAAGGGTATTTCCGTTATCCACTGGGCATTGCTGTTAAGCTTAACGCCAATTTTGGCGAAATGAGGCCTAACCATTTTCATATGGGTCTGGATTTATTTACTAACCGTAAAGTAAATCTCCCGGTTTATGCACCAGCTGACGGATATATTGCCAGGATAAAAATTGACCCTAATGGTTTTGGAAGAGCTTTGTACATTAACCATCCCAATGGATTTACTACTTTGTATGCACATATGAATGCTTTTACTCCTGAAGTAGAAGCTTATTTAAAGGATCAGCAATATCTAAATGAAAAATGGAAAATTGAAGTACAGGTTCCTCCCGGGAAATTTAAAGTACAAAAAGGGCAGTTTATTGGATACAGCGGTAACACCGGTGCATCCGAGGGACCACATGTGCATTTTGAAATTAGAAAAACAGAAAATGATAATTGTGTAAACCCTTTGTTTTTTGGATTTAATATTCCTGATAATATTGACCCGGTTATTACAAGACTGGCAGTTTATGACAGGACCAAAAGTACATTTGAACAATGGCCGCAGCAATTTAGTTTCAGAAAAGTAAAAAATACTTTTCGTATTTCTAATCCTGTAATTAAAACAGCTGCTTCAAAAGTTAGTTTTGCCATAGCTGCTATTGACAGGGTTAATGGTTTTACGAATTCACTTGGTTTTAATAATGCAATTGTATATGATAATGGCAATCCTGTAAGTGGTTTTTTAATTGATAATATTAGTTATGATATGACCCGCTACCTCAATGCTCATATCGATTACAGAATTAAAAGTAATGGTGGCCCATATTTACAACATCTTTCTGCCTTGCCGGGAAACCGTTTAAATATTTATAAAAAATGGAATGAAGATGGATTGATTGACCTAAGTGATGGAAAAGTACATCAAATAACTATTCGTGTTAAGGATTCTTATGGTAATATTTCAGTTGCAGATTTTGATATACAGCAAGTTGGTGATCCAACAACAGTTAATGTACCGGGAGAATTAATGAAACCGAATGAAGTGAATGTTTACGAGAATGAAGAATTGCATGTTTATATTTCTGAAAAAGGGTTGTATGATGCTCTTCACTTCACCTACAGTAAAAGTCCTTCTGTAAACGGGTTAAGTGAGATTCATAATTTGCAAAACCCTTCCATTCCTTTGCAGGATTCAATGGTGGTGGGAATAAAAGCAAGCCGGAAAATTAATGGTGATGATGTGAATCATGTACTGATGCGGTATACCGTTAAAAATAAAACTCATTTGAGAAAAGCTGAATTTTCCAATGGGTGGTTTACTGCCAAAAGCCGTGAGTTTGGTTCGTTCCAGTTGCTGCTGGATAACGAAGCTCCAAAAATTTCTGGCAATATTTTTAACGGCGCAAATTTATCCAAAGCATCAGTTATAAAATTTATAGTGACGGATAATTTTAAAGAAATAATAAATTTCCGGGCTGAGCTGGATGGCAAATGGTTATTATTTACAGGAACTGGCAATTCTTTTACTTACAAAATAGATGAACATTGCCCCCGTGGAGAACATGATTTAAAAGTATCAGCAGAAGATGAGGCAGGAAATATTACCTCAACTATTTATCATTTTACACGTTAAAAAAACATGGCAACTAATTTAACCGAAGGACAAAAAGCTCCCGATTTTAAAGGCAAAGACCAAAATGGTAAAACGATTTCTTTAAAGGAAATAAAAGGGAAAAAATTAATATTGTATTTCTACCCTGAAGATGATACCCCTACCTGCACCATACAGGCATGTAACCTGCGTGATAATTATTCTTTATTAAAAAAGAATGGATTTGAAGTAATTGGAGTAAGCCCTGATTCTGAAAAAAAACATAAAAAGTTTGAAGCAAAATTTGATTTGCCATTTACATTAATTGCTGATGAGAAACATGATATAGTAAATAAATATGGGGTGTGGGGCGAAAAACAAATGTTTGGAAATCATTATATGGGTGTGCACCGCACCACTTTTGTTATAGATGAGAAAGGAATCATAAAAAAAATATTTTTAAAACCGAAGAATAAGCAACATGCCGAGGAAATAGTGGCTGAATGGAATAAGCTGAGACAATAAAGCTTATTTTTTTATTCAGGCATCATTTTTTCCCGTTCAGGTATCTGCAATACTGTTAGAATAAGTTGATAATAAATAACTATTCATAGCGTTATAATTTCGGTTTTAAAATAAAAATTTATGAAAAAAATGACCTTGATTTTTTCTGTACTTATTATTGCTACAGTAATTTATTCTTGTTCTAAAGGAGGTTATACAGCACCAGGAGGAGGTGGTACAACAGGCGGCGGCGGCGGTGGCGGCACCACTACAGATTGTTCAATAATTAATGCCAAATTTGCTGCAGACATTGCGCCAATCATTTCCTCTAACTGTGCTAAAGCCGGTTGTCATGATGGATCAGTGGCATCAATCCCTAAATTAACCACTTATGCCGAAATAGCAGCTAATGCAGCTAGTATAAACAGCCAGGTGCAAGCAGGTACTATGCCTAAGGCACCCAACAGCCCTCTTAACGCCACTCAAAAAGCGCAGATTAATTGCTGGGTAACAAGTGGTGCAGCAAACAATTAATTGTTTTACAACTTTTTTGCAAACAACTTTTAGTATGGTGAAAAATATTTTATTAATTGCACTGTTATTCAGTATAAAATTTTCTTATTCACAAAATCTTGATTCGCTTACTGCTCCTGCAAAACAAAAATCAAAAGAGGTGGCTGTATTATTTTCTGGTGTGCGGGTAATTAACCAGTACAGTACTGAAATGATAAAGCACGGTATGCTGGAATTTCGAGTGGTGCATAATTTTGGTGATATAGCCGGTAGTTATGGTGGTAGTAAAACTTTTTTTGGGTTGGATAATTCCACCGATGTACAGATTGGTTTTGCTTATGGTATTTCGGATAAGGTTAATGTAATTGCATCAAGGGCAAAAGGATGGGGTGGTTTAAACCAGTTATGGCATGCTGGCTTTAGGTGGAAAATACTGGAACAATATGAAAAAGATAACTCTCATCCCATTTCTTTAAGTTTTTATGGTAATACTGTTATTTCAACAATGCGGAAGAATGAAACTTCTGGTTTTGAAAACAGCTTCACCTCTTTCGGGGATCGTATGAGTTATGTGGCCCAATTAACAGCCGGAAGAAAATTTGGAAAAGTTTCTGTTCAGTTTTCTCCAACTTATGTAAGGAGAAATTTAGTTCAGACAGGTGATGATAATGATATGTTTGCTGTTGGTGCAGCTATGCGTATCCCTATTAAGAAAAATTTTCATATCCTGATTGATTATGTTCAACCATTCCGATCACAAAAGTCAAAAGATTTTTTCCAGAGTAGCAATGCATTAATAAAACGCACATTTTATGCGCCATTAGGTATAGGTGCAGAAATAACGACAGCAGGACATATATTTCATCTAAACTTTACCAATGCGGAAGCTACATTGGAAAATCAACTCATTCCATTTACTGTAAAAAGTTGGGGAAGAGGGGAGTTTAGGTGGGGCTTTAATTTATCCCGCTTGTTTGCAATTGTTAGAAAGTAATTAAAAAGAAAATAAACTCAATGCCGGGATGACTAATCCCGGCTTTATTTATAAATATCATTATTGCCCCTGTGCCAGGCTGTAAGCTTTTTTATCACCCCACATATTCAGTAATTCAAAAGAGCAAATTTTAAAATTGCCGCTCATGCTTACATACAAACCAATAACATCCTGTTGGTTTAAAGGAAAATCATCAATACTTTCAAAACGAACATTATATTGGTTTACCAGGCTGGTGTAAAAAGAACCGGTAGGCCATACCTGTGTTCCGCGGTTGCTAATATTAACCAGGTTGAATTTTACGCCGGCATGTCTTTTACACTTTTCTGCTATCTCAGTTGGTTGCTCATCGCTTTCAATAAATAAATCCACGCCAACAATAACTTCGTTTTCGCTTTCTTTAGTAACCATCATTGGATGAAGCTCCAGTTTTAATGGAGCTGGTGTGCCAGGCTTATTAGGAATAATTTCTCTTGCACCTAATTTTGGGTTCTTGCCAAAATTATTGATGATTGCTTCAGCGAATTGGGTGGTATTTACTGAAGGAATGGATTTATCTCCAAAATCTCCGGTATGAACCCCGCTTTCTAAAGTATAGAGTAAAGCATTTTCTATAATGGATGCGTTTTCTGTAAGACCAACATGTCTTAACATTGCCAGGCCACTTAACAAAAGAGCTGTTGGATTAGCAATATTTTTTCCGGCAATATCCGGGGCTGTTCCATGTACTGCCTCAAAAATGGAAATATGGTCACCGATATTTGCTGAAGGAGCAAAACCTAATCCCCCAACCAGGCCTGCGCATAAATCAGAAACAATATCACCCTGTAAATTGGTTAATACCATTACATCAAAAGTATCTGGCCGGGTAACTAATTTCATACAAAGATCATCTACAATGATGTCGTCTGCTTTCAGTTCAGGATATTCTTTAGCCACATCATAAAAACATTCAAGGAATAAACCATCCGTAATTTTCATAATGTTTGCTTTATGACCACAGGTTATTCGTAAAGCATTTTTTTGCCTGGCCATTTCAAAGGCATAACGGATAACCTGCATACTTCCGGGGCGGGTGATGAAACGGCGACTCAAGGCAACATCATGCGTGAGCATATGTTCAATGCCACCATAAGTGTCTTCTATATTTTCTCTAACAACAGTTAAGTCAATGGGAATACCTGCTTTACTGAAAACAGTATCCACTCCGTGTAAAGTGAGAAAAGTTCTTTTATTAGCATAGGTGTTCCAGGTTTTTCGGGCGGTAACATTAATACTTTTTACCCCTTTCCCTTTAGGTGTTTCCATCGGTCCTTTAAAAAGTAAACCTAATCTTTCAATAGCCTGCTTCGCTTCAGGGGTCATTCCATTATTAAATCCCTTATCAAAAACCCATTTACCCATATCCACCATTTCATATTCAAGGGGAACATTGTTTGCATTAAAAATTTTTAATACGACATCCATTATTTCCGGACCAATTCCATCTCCTTTAGCTACAGCAATTTTCATATGTTATTCTTTTTAGAAGTGCAGCAAAGGTAATATAGAGAGGGAAGCAAAACGAAACAGAAAAGTTATTAATTCTTATTTTTTATACCTACCCATTCTATTTCGCCAAAATCATATTCTTCTTCAATGGAATGTTGCAAAACCAGTTTGCCAGCAGGACTAACATTTTTTACCAAAGCTTCGAAAACACGGTTTTCTTTTTTGAATTTATGAGTTTGGTTGATTTTATATAATTGAGACAGGTAATCGTTATAGATTTCTTTAAAACCATTTGTTTGTAATTGTTCAAAACGTTTTAATACCTGTTGGTGCAGTTCCCCGGCTAATTGAAAAGTATCAAATTTTTTTCCGGTAATCTGTTTAAGGGAAACAGGGTTCACTAATGAGTCAGGAAATTCCGTCTGATTAATGTTGATGCCAATGCCGGCAATGGCCCATTTATAGTTTGAGATCACCGATGCCGGATGACCGCTGATGGAAGATTGAATAGTTGCGTTATCTGTCGTCGGTAAACTGTTAACTTCATTCACCCCAATTACATTTTCAATCAATATCCCTCCTGCCTTTCTGTCACGCCAGTAAATATCGTTGGGCCATTTGATTTTTGTTTCTTCCCCTGCATATTTGCCAAAGAAATCAACTGCCGATAATGCAATGGCTGCACTTAATTGAAACTGCTCTGATACCTTTAAGAATGAGGGTTGCAGGGCAATACTCATGGTAATATTTTCTCCTGGTAAAGCTGTCCATTGTTTATTGCGCTGCCCTTTGCCTGCATACTGTTCGCGGGCAAACCAGGCCATTTCATGCGTTGCCAACCCCGCATGAACCTGCCCCATGGCATAGTTGTTGGTACTATCCACAGAAGGAAGAAAAATTATTGTAGGAATGATTGGCTGCATGGCAAATTGGAAGAGAAAAGATTAGTAATTTTGGCAAGTTAAATTAAGTTTTTAGTTCTTAGCGGTAAGTCAGGGCTGAATAACGGATAAGGTGTACAAGTGAGTGACACAACATAAGCTTAATAGTAAACTAAAAGCAGCTATAAAAACAAAACAAAAAATTTAAAATAAAACTCCCCCCTTTAGGGGATGGGGCAAAAATTTATCGCATTTGACAGCATTAACTGCATCAACTTCTAAAAAGAAAACAAAAGTAGCCAAACTCACCAGGAATAGTAGTCTTTTTAAAACTATCATTAAAGCTATACAGCAAAAAAAGGGTGAAAATATTGTTAGCCTGGACCTCAGAAAAATACCTGAGGCAGTGGCTGAATTTTTTATTGTTTGTGAAGCAAGTTCCAACGTACAGATAAAAGCTATTAGTGATGCTATAGAATGGGAAGTAAAAAAGAAATGCGAGGAGACTCCATTCCGTCATGAAGGACGGGCAGGGGCACATTGGGTGCTGATTGACTATGTAAATATTGTGGTGCATATATTTCACCCGGAAACACGCAAGTTTTATAAACTGGAAGAAATGTGGGGTGATGGCAGTATGGTTGAACACAATGATTAAACCCGTTAAAGTTTGATAAAAAACAAACAAAAACGCCATAAAAACCATTATTAATAATACTTTGCAGGATTAACATATATCGAAGCGAAGACAAAAAGACAAAGAGGATGAATCAGAATCAGTCAAACATGAATACACAGCCGGAAAAAGAACGCCGCGGGCCAAAATTTAATATTTACTGGATTTACGGTTTAATAGCCGTTGTGCTGCTGGGCTTCCAGTTTTTTAAAGGATTTGGACCCGAGGGTTCCACCACTTCACAGGAATTTTTTAAAGATACCCTTTTGGTTAATGGGGATGTTAGCTCCTATTTAGTTATAAAAAACAAAGGCATTGTCAGGGTAACCATAAAACCGGAATCTTTATCCAAACCCTATATTGCCAATAAATTTAATGATAGCAAAGGACCGGTAAGCAAAACCGGCCCGCAATTTCAATTTAATATACCTGATACAAAAACATTTGCAGAACAGGTAAATGACGTTTTTAAAACACATCCTGATTTAATCAAGCCGAGTTCTGATTATAAAGACGAAGAAAGCTGGTTACCCAACCTGATTTCTTTATTATTACCAGTTTTATTATTGATTGGTTTATGGGTATTGCTGATGCGTAAAATGGGTGGTGGCGCAGGAGGTGCGGGAGGTCCCGGCGGTATTTTCAATATTGGCAAATCAAAAGCGACTTTATTTGATAAAGGGGCAAAAGTAAATATCACTTTTACAGATGTGGCGGGGCTGGAAGAAGCAAAAGAAGAAGTAATGGAGATAGTTGACTTCCTAAAAAACCCTAAAAGATATACGGCACTTGGTGGTAAAATACCTAAAGGTGCATTGTTAATCGGTCCTCCGGGAACAGGTAAAACACTACTGGCAAAAGCAGTGGCTGGTGAAGCGCAGGTTCCGTTTTTTAGTTTGAGTGGTTCTGACTTTGTGGAATTATTTGTGGGTGTTGGTGCAAGCCGTGTTCGTGATTTATTTAAAACAGCAAGAGAAAAAGCGCCTTGTATCATTTTTATTGATGAAATAGATGCTATAGGCCGTGCCCGCGGCCGCAATGCTATCATGAGTAATGATGAAAGAGAAAATACATTAAACCAATTATTAGTGGAGATGGATGGGTTTGGTACAGACAGCGGTATTATTATCTTAGCTGCTACTAACCGCCCCGACGTATTAGATACTGCATTATTACGTCCCGGTCGTTTTGATAGACAAATTTCTATTGACCGTCCGGATGTAAAAGGAAGGGAAGAAATATTTAAAGTGCATTTGAAACCAATTAAAATTTCTCAAAAGCTCGATATACACAAGTTAGCAGAACAAACGCCTGGTTTTGCGGGTGCTGATATTGCCAACGTATGTAATGAAGCAGCATTGATTGCCGCCCGTAAAGGAAAAGATTCTGTGGAGATGGAAGATTTCCAGGATGCGGTTGACAGGGTAATTGGTGGTTTGGAAAAGAAAAACAAAATCATTTCTCCTGAAGAAAAAGAAATTATTGCCTACCACGAAGCTGGTCATGCAATTTGCGGATGGTATCTTGAACATGCTTATCCATTATTAAAAGTAACCATTGTACCAAGAGGTACTGCAGCTTTGGGTTATGCTCAATACACCCCTAAAGAACAATACCTGTACAATACTGACCAGTTGATGGACCAGATTTGTATGACATTGGGTGGCCGTGCATCGGAAGATATTTTCTTTGGAAAAATTTCAACCGGAGCCAGCAACGATTTACAGCAAATTACTAAGATGGCTTATTCAATGGTAACAGTGTACGGTATGAATGATAAAGTGGGTAATATCAGTTTCTACGACCCTGCACAGGAAAATTATTTTACCAAGCCATATAGTGAAGAAACCGGTAAACTGATTGACGAAGAGGTGAGAAAATTAGTTGACGTAGCCTACGTTCGCACAAAAAAATTGCTGACTGAACGTAAAGTTGAAGTGGAAAAACTGGCTAAAGAATTACTGCATAAAGAGGTATTATTCCAGAGTGATGTAGAATCATTGATTGGTAAACGTCCATACGAAGAAAAGAAACCGGCGGATGTAATTCATGATGTTCAGCCACCAACACATGCAATTGATGCTGCTAATAATGGAACACCATCAGCAGAAGTTTTGGAAGAACCTAAAACAGAAAATTTGAATAGTTAACAATGAAATTTTCTCC
>JBLMVP010000136.1:0-14047 GCA_050256755.1 Sphingobacteriales bacterium
CCGGAGCTTATTCATTCTTTTGAATTAGGATACAGCAAAGACTGGGATAAACTATCGCTCTATTCTATGCTGTATTACCGTTATGCCAACAATTCTATCCGCCAGTTTACGGTGTTGAAACCAAATGGGGTAGCGTTAGCTCAACCTCAAAATTTTGGTACTGTAATAACTTATGGTATTGAAAATATTTTTACAGCAAAACCTTTTAGTAAATATGATTTCAACCTGAGTGTTTCCTTCTTCAGGCAAAATATCAATGGGTCAAATGTGTCAAATGATGTTGCAGGGAATATTTTTAGCTGGTACGGGAAACTCATTAACAACTTTGTATTATGGTCTGGTAGTAAATTGCAGTTATCAGGAGTGTATAATTCGCCCATTGCCACTCCGCAGGGAAAGCGGATTGCGATATATAATGCAGATTTAGGTTTTCAGCAAAAGTTAGGAAAAGGTAACAGCAGGATTGGTTTAATTGTTACAGATATTTTTAATACACAGAAAAACGGGTTTATTACCAATGCAGAAGATTTTAGTTATAACCGAAGGGTAAAGGCAGATACAAGGGCGATACTTATAACTTTTGCTTATACCTTTGGCACAAGCTTTAAAGAAAAGCTGATGGAAAATAACTTCACGAACGATTAATGTATGAACGTTTAAAACATAACTTATGAACCGCAAACAATTTCTTTCAGCTGGCGGTGTTTTAGCCGCTACCAGTATTTTACCAACATCTTCTGTACTGGCGCAGCATTATGATGATAATGGTTTGGATAAACTCACGGATGCAGATGGAAATTTTCAGCACCTCCCTTTACCATACAATAAAAATTTCCTGGAGCCCTATATGGATGAAGAAACTGTTTACCTACACCATACTTTTCATCATGGCGGCGCCGTAAAAGCTGCTAACAATGATTTACAGAAAATCCGGAAGGCAATAGATGAAAATAATATGGAGACGGTTGATTATTTTACAAAAAAGCTTTCCTATCATTTCTCCTCGCATGTACTTCATACTATTTTTTGGACAAATCTTACCAATAAAAAAAATAATCCCGGTGGTGAGTTGCTGAAACGTATTGAAAAAGATTTTGGCAGTTATGATAAATTAAAAACCTATCTATCCAAAACATCCAAAGATGTAGATGGTAATGGATGGGGAATACTGGGCTACCAGCCATACAGTAATAAGCTAACTGTATTGCAATGTGAAAATCATGAAAAGCTTACCCAATGGGGAGTTATTCCTTTATTGGTGGTAGATGTATGGGAACATGCATATTATCTTAAGTACAAAAATAAACGGGCCGATTTTGTGGATACTATGCTTCAAATCATTAACTGGGATAATGTGGCCGATAGGCTGAATACCGCTGTAAAAATTGCTGGATAAGTACATTAACTCATTACTTCTTCTCCATTTTTTTTAAAAATTTGCATGGCTGAATGCTATCATCAAATCAATGCTATTGATGATTATTTTCCTATTTAAAATCTTTTTGCATTTCTATAACAATCAAAAATCTCTTTCCTCCGTTTACTGGCGGGATATTTGGCTATAAATAATAATTTTAGAAACAAAGCCGTTTAAGGGCTGATTGATTTACATTTGTCAATAAACTCACACGCACATGAAGTTTTTTTTATTGCAGGTTGCCAATGCCGCTGATTCTCTTCAAACCGCAGCTAACGGAGCCGCAGGAACCGGGAAGGAGATGAACATGTTTGAATTGCTGATGAAGGGTGGCTGGATAATGATTCCGCTCTTAATCCTCAGTTTAATTGCTGTTTTTGTTTTTATAGAAAGGTGGATGGCCATCAATAAAGCATCAAAAATTGATGACAACTTTATGAATATTATCCGTGACCATATTGTGAACGGTAATGTTACGGCTGCCCGTTCTTTGGCAAAGAATACCAATAACCCTGTAGCAAGAATTATTGATAAAGGGATTCAGCGCATAGGAAAACCCATTGAGGCTATTGAAAAAAGCATGGAGAATGTAGGTAAACTGGAAGTATATAAATTAGAAAAAAACACAGGAGTTTTATCTGTAATTTCCGGGATAGCTCCCATGTTTGGTTTCTTAGGTACAATTGTGGGGATGGTGCAGTTGTTTATGCGCATTAATATTACCAATGAATATAACCTGGCTGTAATATCCGGCGGAATCTATACTAAAATGGTGACCAGTGCGGTTGGTTTGATTATCGGTTTGATGGCTTATGTGGCTTATAACTACCTTAATTCGCAAATCAATAAAACGGTGAATAAGATGGAGAGTGCCAGTGCAGAATTTATTGATGTATTATATCAACCAACTCATTAACCAGGCAACAAGCACCCAGAAACAAGTAACCAGAATGAATTTCAGAAAACGATTAAAAGAAAAGCCTGAACTGCATACCAGTGCACTGAATGATATTTTATTCATTCTGCTGCTGTTCTTTTTAATTGTATCAACATTGGCCAACCCTAATATTGTTAAAGTAAATACACCAAAAGGTAAAAGCGACAGTAAAGCCAAGCAAAGTATTGTGGTGTCAATTGACAATAAACACAATATTTATATCGGGCAAAAACTTATTCCCATTAATATGCTGGATTCATTATTAAAAAAGGAAACCATGCGTTTGGGATTAGATACTCCGGTGATTACTATTAACGCTGATACATCAGCCATGTATGGAGAGTTTTTTAAGGTTTTGAATGCCGCAAAAAAATCTGGAGCCAAGGTTACTGCTAATGTAAGTTCTAATTAAAGCTGGCCTTAACTATCCTGTCTTTTCCCTGTAAATCTTTTTTTAATTCAATATTGCTGAATCCATGTTCTTTAAACAGGTTAACAACATCGTTACCTAATGCTTCATTAATTTCAAGAAATGCTGTTCCATTCTTTTCAAGATGCGCTTGGGCAAATTCAGCAATTTTTTTATAAAAAATTAAAGCATCATTATCTGGTACAAACAAGGCGAGGGATGGTTCAAAATCAAGTACTCCTTTTTTCATATCTGCAGCCTCACTCTTTTTTATATATGGAGGGTTGCTTGCTATGATAGAAAACCTTCCCAATTCAGCCCATTTGGGGTCATCTAAAAAATCAATCAATTTAAAATCAATTTCAGTTTCATTATTCACTGCGTTTTCAACAGCAATACTTAGGGCTTCACTGCATACATCTATAGCAGTGATTTGCGCATCCGGTAATTTCTTTTTTAATGCAATAGGTATACAGCCGCTTCCTGTTCCAATATCAATAATTTTCACAGCCTGAAGCCCGGAGTTAGTAACTTCCTTAACTATCCATTCAACTAACTCTTCTGTTTCCGGTCTTGGAATCAAAACTTTTTCATTTACATAAAACTTCATGCCGGCAAACCAGGCTTCTCCCAGCACATATTGCACAGGACGGTGATTCAATAGTTCAGCAGTTATTTTTTTTAATTGCTCTTCTTTTTGAATTGATAGTGGAAATTCTTTATTGATAATTCTGTCAATCCTTTTCCATTCTGTAATATATTCCATCACCCAGTCGGCAATATTCTGTGCTTCCCTGTTGTCATATATTTCGTAGAGTTGAAATAATAATTGCTGGTATGCCTGGTGAATAGTCATTGGGCAAACTTACTCCATTAGCGTTGAAAAAATTTAAACTTCAGGAATGATGTCTCGCCATCTGCCAATTGTCAACTTCTTATATTTGCTATTCACCAATGACGAATCATCATTGACCATTCACGAAAGATATATAACAAGGTGTATTGAGCTGGCAAAGCTTGGTGCCGGTAATGTTGCCCCTAATCCAATGGTTGGTGCCCTATTGGCGTATGATGAAAAAATTATAGGTGATGGATATCATCAACAATATGGCGGCCCGCATGCAGAAGTAAACGCAATTGAGATGTGCACTTTCAATGGTTTGAGCAATTTACTTAATAAAAGCACTTTATATGTTTCCTTAGAGCCTTGTGCTCATTTTGGCAAAACGCCACCCTGTGCAGATTTAATTATCAAACATAAAATTCCCACAGTAGTTATTGGTTGCCGGGATCCATTTGAAGAAGTGAATGGAAAAGGAATTGAAAAATTAAAAGCTGCCGATGTTGATGTGGAATTGGGAATATTAGAAGAGGAGTGTAAAGAACTCAACAAACGTTTTTTTACTTTTCATACCAGGCATCGTCCTTATATTATATTAAAATGGGCACAAACAGCAGATGAGTTTATTGCTAATGCTGATTATTCAAGAGTTTTTATTACAAATGAATATACCAACCGCCTTGTGCATAATTGGAGGGCTGAAGAATCGGCCATACTTATTGGAACAAATACGGCTTTGTTTGATAATCCCGAATTGACTACGAGATTAACGGAAGGAAAAAATCCAATACGGTTGGTGGTAGATATGGATTTAAAATTGCCCTCATCATTAAAAATCTTCAACAAAGAAGCGACAACAATAGTTTTTAACGGAATAAAGAATGAAGATTATGGCGATTTGCTGTATCGCCGGATTAATAAAAATGAAAATATTGTTCAGCAGATTTCAAGAATTTTATACGACTTAAAAGTTCAATCGGTAATTATTGAGGGTGGGCGTAAACTCCTGCAATCGTTTATTGATGCAAACCTTTGGGATGAAGCAAGAGTGATTACTAATGAGGATTTAAAGATTAATACAGGCATCAGGGCGCCTGTGTTATTTAATGCCAGCAAATATCAATCTGATCATATTTTATCAAACACTATTAACTCTTACAGATCCCCGTGAACCAGGGTTCGGGGGTGAATCACAAACTATAAATAAAAAATGCTTTTATTACTCGGCAGTATCATATTCACATCATACCTCATTCTTTCATTTAAGGTTTGCGAACGTTATGATATAAGTGCTTACCAGGCTATCGTATTTAATTATTTTACCTGTATAATTACCGGTTCAGTTGTAAATGGATATTTCCCGGTAACCCAGCATAATATTCATGAAGATTGGTTTAAGTGGGCGGCATTAATGGGTAGTGTTTTTATTGTCAGCTTTAATATGATTGCACTAACTGCCCGTAAAGCAAGTGTAGCAGCAGCTTCCGTAGCAAATAAACTCTCAATGGTTATTCCTGCTGCATTTTCAGTTTGGCTATACAATGAGTCGATGGGTGCTGTAAAAATTGCCGGGATTCTTATTGCTCTTATTGCTGTTGTGTTAATAAGTATTCATCAAAGAAAAGAAGAACATCATCGTTTTAGCTGGGCAGTCCCATTATTAATAGCTGGATTATTTCTTATTTCAGGATTATTGGATACAGGGATTAAATACGTGGAAAATCATTTTTTGAGTGAAGAAAATAAGAATGATTACCTGGTTTCTGCTTTTTTCTTTGCAGGATTAATTGGGGCAATACTATTATCAGTACAATTGTTAACAGGCAGAGATAAACTTCAGCCAAAAGCAATCGTAGCAGGAATGGCTATCGGTATACCTAATTATTTTTCCATTTGGTGTTTGGTTAAAGTATTAAAGAAGCCGCCTTATGCATTGCAAAGTTCTGCTATTATTCCGGTTAATAATATTGGTATCCTGTTATGTTGTTCAATTGCAGCGTTTCTGTTATTTAATGAACGGCTGAATAAACTTAACAGGATCGGCATTGCTTTATCAATTATTGCGATTGCGCTAATTACTTACGGAGATAAATTATAATGAACGAACAGGATTATTATTATACTATTGAAAGAGCCGCGACTGCTGAATTTAAAGATCGGGGAAGTAAATTCATTGCCTGTGTATTTCCAATTGAAGCAATCACGGATTTTAAGCAGCGGCTGGACGAATTGAAGAAAGAACATCCAAAAGCAGTGCATCATTGTTTTGCATACCGTATTGGTTTGGATGGGAATAATTTCAGAGTGAATGATGATGGCGAGCCATCCGGTACGGCGGGTAGACCTATACTTGGACAGATAGACAGTAAGCAGCTAACCAATGTCGCCATTATTGTAGTAAGATATTTTGGAGGGATATTGTTGGGGGTGCCCGGCTTAATTAATGCATATAAAACTTCTTCGGCACTTGCACTACAGGTAGTTCCCGTTGTTCAAAAGCCGGTAGAAATAGTTTACCAGATTCAGTTTGATTATACGCGTATGAATGATATAATGACCATCATAAAACAGACTAACTGCAGAATCATTAAACAAGAACTTCAATTGTTCTGTATATTGGAAACAGGGATTCCAAAGAACAGGCTGGAAGAGGTGTTATACAGGTTAAAAGATTTAAGAAAAGTGGAATTTAAAAAGATTTAATTCTGTTCCTGTCCGCTATTCATATTTGTCTGTTTCAATTACTATTGAGGATAAGACCGCTGAGCTTTGTATAACCGGGATGTAATTCATCCTTTTCTTCGTTGTTACTTACTTGCTCAATTGATATATGAAATTGTTGTTTTAATTCAATTGGAAGAATATCAGCTATTTCATAAATATCATCTACATCAATTCCATATTTATCATCAATATGCGATTCGGCTCCCTTAAATCTCATATGCTCATAAAAGGCAGTTTGTTTGGCCAGCTGAATAGCATCGCTTTTATTGTCCGCCACCTGTACTATTTTGTAATGATATTCCTCAAAATCATTTTCCTTATAACCACCCAGGTTGATAAAGAATAATTTTTTAGTGGAGTCAATTTTTTTATTTATGGCTTCTGTTATTTTTATTTGGTAGCCATCTACGTTTGTCACCTCTCTCCAGCAATCAATATGAATCTTGCCAGCCTCAGGCCAAAATTTTTCTATTTGCGGAACTAAATCATTTAAAGAGGAACCTATTCCAAAACAGATATCATGTTGTTCTATATTACGGCCGGCAGGTTTGCATCCCAATAAAAGCATGTATAATTTATAGCTCATGAATAAGAAATTTATTCTTGATTTAAAAGAGGCAAAGGTAAAACCTATTATAAACCTGGAGTAAGATTATTTTGTAAACGGATGGAAATAAAAACCCCGCCGAAGCGGGGTTAACGTTGAAGGCGGATAATATCAACGTAAGAAACAACAGCTATTTTATCTTAAGAAAAGCATTTCACGGTATTTTGGTAACAACCAGTATTGGTCATCAACCAGCAATTCCAGCTTATCAACATGATAACGGATGGTATCAAAGAACGGAGCTTTAACCTGGCTTTCGTATGCAATAGCTTTTGTACGGGTATTGTCCATTGCATTGCAAACCTTGCGGGCCTCTATCATTTTTTCAACCAGATCACTCACCTTGTTGATATGTTCCGAAATTTTTACCAGGATCTGTTTTTGATTAACATAAGATGCTTCGTCTAATCCGAGTTCTTTTAATCCTTTAATGTTGCTAATAAGAATATTTTGGTATTTTATTGCAGCTGGTAAAATATGGCTGGTACAAAGTTCTCCCATAATGCGAGCTTCAATCTGTACTTTTTTAAGATATTTTTCCAGTTCAATTTCGTGACGTGCTTCTAATTCAACATGCGTTAATACATTATTGCTTTCAAATAAATGTTTGGTTTTATCTGTAACCATCGCATCCAAAGCAAGAGGAGTTGTTTTTACATTTGGTAAACCTCTTTTCTCCGCTTCTTTTGCCCATTCTTCGCTATAGCCATCGCCTTCAAATAAAACTTTCTCACTGGCTACAATATTTTCACGAATAACATGCATGATGGCAATTTCTTTCTTCTCTCCCTTTTCAATCAGGGCATCCACATCAATTTTAAATTTCTTTAATGTTTCAGCCATTATTGTATTTAGCACAGTCATTGGATTAGCGCAGTTGGCAGTAGAACCAACAGCACGGAATTCAAATTTATTTCCGGTAAAAGCGAAAGGTGAAGTACGGTTACGATCAGTATTATCTAACAGTAACTCAGGAATACTTCTGTGCAAATCTAATTTCAGAATTGCTTCATCCTGTTCATCAAATTTATCACCAACCCTTTCTTTTATATCCTGCAATACTTTAGCTAAGAATTGACCGATGAAAACAGAAATGATAGCAGGAGGTGCTTCGTTAGCCCCTAACCGGTGGTCATTACCAGAAGAAGCAATAGATGCTCTTAAAACATCAGCATAATCATGAACTGCCTTAATGGTATTTACAAAGAATGAAAGAAACATTAAGTTGGTCTTTGGCGTTTTACCGGGAGCTAATAAATTAACACCGGTATCTGTTGCCATACTCCAGTTATTGTGCTTTCCGCTACCGTTAATGCCGGCAAATGGTTTTTCATGTAACAACACTCTTAATTTATGACGACGGGCAACCCTGTCCATTACATCCATCAATAAGAGGTTATGGTCTACTGCAATGCTTACTTCTTCAAAAATAGGTGCACATTCAAATTGTGCAGGAGCAACCTCGTTATGCCGGGTACGTAAAGGAATACCGAGTTTGTAAGATTCTTCTTCAAAATCCCTCATGAAGGCATATACTCTTTCCGGAATAGAACCGAAGTAATGATCTTCCAATTGCTGACCTTTAGCAGGCGAATGACCAAATACTGTACGCCCGCTTAATACCAAATCAGGACGGGCATTAGCCAAGCCTTCATCTACAACAAAATACTCCTGTTCCCAGCCTAAAGTGGCAGATACTTTAGTTACATTTTTATCAAAGTAGTTGGCCACCTCAACAGCAGCTTTATTTAAAGATTCCAATGATTTTAATAAAGGAGCTTTATAGTCCAGTGTTTCACCAGTATAAGAAACAAAAATGGTAGGAATACATAATGTTCTGCCCGCACCAATTTCCATTATAAATGCTGGTGATGATGGGTCCCATGCTGTATATCCACGGGCTTCAAAAGTTGCACGGATACCGCCACTTGGGAAGGACGAAGCATCGGGTTCCTGTTGTATTAATGCAGCACCGTCAAATTCTTCCAGAGAAGAGCCATCGCTTTTTAAAGTAAAAAAAGAATCATGCTTTTCTGCAGTAGTACCAGTTAATGGTTGAAACCAATGTGTAAAGTGTGTAACACCTTTACCTTCTGACCAATGTCGAATACCTGCAGCTATTTGATTAGCTACTGCACGGTCAATCTTTTTTCCACCTTTTGTTGAAGCAACTAAGCTTTTGTAGGCTTCATCACTTAAAAATTCCCTGGCAGTTTTCAGGGTAAAAACATTCTCACCAAAAATGGCGGTTATTTTTGGTGACCCAGCCACTTTTACTTCGCCGTTATCGCTGGATAATCCTTTTAATGCATCGAAACGTAATGACATGTGAGTATGATTTTTTGAAATGCAAAGGAACACCAAACCGCTAAAAAAACCTAAAAATTTTTGTTATTAGGTTGAAATTTATAAAAATGTTGATAAAATACTGGCTATTTAAATAATAAATTCAGTTTTTGGTGCCTTAATGGACTTGATTAATAAGAATTATTAAAAATTTTAATTTGTTAAAACCTTGTGGGTTTTCTTAAGCTAACAGAACATAATAATGGAGTGATCAAAAATGGCAACAGCAAACTTCTGTATCGGACAATGGCGCCAATAAAGGGAATAATATAGCCTATGAGAATCAGTAAACTGAAGGAAAAGAAAAATACAAACAATACAGAAGGCTGGTTAAAAATATTTTTCCCTTTAAAAATAAAAAGCAAAAATAAAATAAGATATGCCATTACTTCGATTGCAGCAGGAATATATATTATACTTTTTATTTCAGTTGGGTATGGCCTTAGCAAAGAATGGTTAAGTGCCTCGGGTAAATTGCGGACAAAACTTTTTAGCCCGGGTAACAATTTTGTGGTTTCAATAAAAGAATTGCCTTTGAGCTTTGCAAATTCCGCCTGCCTCATGGATACGGATAAGGGCAGATTTATTTTTGGATTGATAAATCGGGAGGTAAAGAAAAGTGTTCCGAAAAAAAAATAAACCAGACTGAATGCAATCCATTTTTTTTGTTTCCATTTTACCGATAGCAGCCATGCTGTTATTGCAGGTAACAATGCCACTGTAATATAATTTCTAAGTGGGAATATCAATATAAGGCATAGTAGTATGTACAAACTCCTTTTAAAAGAAAAGCCTTCTTCTGTAGTCATCTTATCAATATGGTACATAATAAATGCAATGCCTGAAAATATAAAACCATCTTTATGCAAACCGGAGCACCAGTATAAAAACGAAGGGATAAGAAAACAGCCGATAAACAGTAATGTGTTTTTGCCCGGAAAAATTTTGTTATACAAGCGGTAAAGTGCAACCGGGCCAAAGAATGTAATGAATGAGTAAAATATTACATTGACATAATATTGTTTTAAGCTGAATATATTAAAGACGGATACCAGCTTAACCATAAAATTACTTTTTAAATCACTCCAGTAAGATTGGTGACCTGAAAAAAGACGCTGGTAACCTTTTTCATAAGGATTGTTAAAAAGATCAGTAAAATATTTACCGGGATTATTGAATAACAAATCAGTTTCTTCTTTGCTTTCGTAGAAAAAGCGCCAGGTATCTGCATAAATATGATGGTCAGGTGTTTGGCGATAAATATATCCATATACCACTCCGGCAAATACTTTCAGGATAAATAATACTATCAATATTTTTTTTGAAATACCACTTTCGGTGATGAATTTGATTTTTGTAATCAACCAGCAGAAAAAAACTAAATATGCTATAAATAAAAGGTATGGCAATCGTGTAAGTGAATTTTATGTGGCAAAATAGCTAATAATTTGAGAATAAACTTCCCCGTCATTTAATTGTGTAGTTGTACTTTTGCGCTTTCTTACACAATTATGGAAATAACCGTTTCAACGGCCGAAAAACTCGGCCTTCGTCCAGAAGAGTTTGAATTAATTAAAAAAATTCTTGATCGCACCCCCAATTTTACCGAACTAAGTGCTTACTCTGTTATGTGGAGTGAACACTGCAGTTATAAAAATTCTATCAAGTGGTTAAAGACTTTACCCCGTGATGGTGCTAAGCTATTAGTAAAAGCAGGTGAAGAAAATGCAGGCCTGGTAGATATTGGCGACGGATATGCTGTCGTATTTAAAATTGAAAGTCATAATCACCCATCTGCTATTGAACCTTTTCAGGGCGCAGCGACGGGTGTGGGTGGAATTCACAGGGATATTTTTACAATGGGTGCAAGACCAATTGCATCTCTCAATTCACTTCGCTTCGGAAATATTAAAGAAGATAAAACCCAGCATTTATTAAGTGGGGTAGTGCATGGCATTGGTCATTACGGTAACTGCTTTGGTGTACCAACTGTTGGCGGTGAAATTTATTTTGAAGATTGTTATCACACCAATCCATTGGTGAATGCGATGAGTGTGGGTGTGGTAAAAATTGGTGAAACAATAAGCGCCACTGCGGCCGGTGTTGGTAATCCTGTATTTATTGTAGGAAGTGCAACTGGTAAAGATGGTATGGGTGGTGCTGCATTTGCCTCTGCCGATATTACTGAAAACAGTATGGAAGATTTACCAGCTGTACAGGTGGGCGACCCTTTCCAGGAAAAGAAATTACTGGAAGCTTGCCTGGAAGTAATTCCTACAGGTGCGTTAGTGGGTATGCAGGATATGGGTGCAGCAGGCATTATTTGTTCCTGTTCCGAAACCTCAGCGAAAGGTGGAGTAGGTATGCGGATCGATTTGGAAAAAGTTCCTACCCGTCAAAAAAATATGAGAGCATGGGAATTATTGCTGAGCGAAAGCCAGGAACGCATGCTCATGATTGTACATAAAGGCAGAGAAGCAGAAGTATTAAGAATATTTGAAAAATGGGATTTACCCTGTTCGCAAATTGGTGAAGTTACTAATGATGGTATTTTGCGTTATTATATGAATGGGGAACTGGAAGCTGAAATTCCTGCTGAAAGTTTGGTATTAGGCGGTGGAGCTCCTGTTTATCACCGTGATTATACCGAGCCAAAATATTTTTCAAAAATAAAATCATTTAATCCCAACAGTATTCCTGTTCCTGATGATTTAAAAGAAGTAGCAGAAAAAATTATTGCTATTCCCAATATTGCCAGTAAGCGCTGGATTTATACTCAGTATGATAGTATGGTGGGAACAGGTAACACTTCAACCAATGCCCCGAGTGATGCAGCAATTGTATTAGCTAAAGGAACAAACAAAGCATTAGCTGTTACTACTGATTGTAACAGCCGTTATGTGTTTGCCAATCCTTTGCAGGGTGGAATGATGGCAGTGGCTGAGGCAGCAAGAAATATAGTGTGCAGCGGCGGTACCCCGTTAGGTGTTACCAACTGTTTAAATTTTGGAAATCCTTACGATCCCGAAGTGTACTATCAATTTGTATATGCGCTTAAAGGAATGGGAGAAGCCTGTAAAAAATTTGATACACCTGTTACAGGTGGTAATGTAAGTTTTTATAATCAATCACCTGATGGCCCGGTTTACCCAACACCCACTATTGGTATGGTTGGATTACTTGAAAATATTAATGAAAAGATGACGCTGGATTTTAAAGAAGAAGGTGATGTTATCTTTTTAGTTGGTAAAAGCAGTAACGATATTAACTCATCAGAGTACTTACATAAAATATGCGGAGTGGAATTCTCACCTGCTCCTAAATTTGATTTGGATGAAGAATTTACTTTGCAACAAAAAATAAGTGAACTGATTAAGAAAAAAATAATTGCATCTGCACATGATGTGAGTGAAGGTGGTTTGTTTGTAACGCTTGTAGAATCTTCCTTTAATAATAACCTTGGGTTTGATGTAGTGGCAGCAGACTATAAATTGCGTAAGGATGCCATGTGGTTTGGTGAAGCGCAGAGCAGGGTTGTAGTGAGTATGTCACCTATGAACCTGGAAGTATTTAAAAAGATAATGGGCAATCATCCTTTTGAAGAATTAGGATTTGTAACCAATGGATCTGTGGAAGTAGATGGTATGTACTGGGGAACGATTGATGAGTGGCAGGAGAAATATGATACGGCGATAGAAACATATATGAATCATTACATGGCTGAATAATGATAAACCTCGAAAAAAAATTAGAAGCACATCCGCAAACAACCCATCTTCCCAAAGATGCATTGATTGTGGTAACCGGTGCCGCCGGATTTATCGGCAGTTGCATGGTTGGCTATCTTAATGAGCAGGGATATGAAAATTTGATTTTAGTAGATGAGTTTGACTGGGAAGAAAAAGAATTGAATCTGCTGCATAAAAAATTTTCAGTTCGGGTAGAGAGAGAAGATTTCTTTGATTGGCTGGATAAAGAAAACCCTTCCATCAATTTTATATTTCATTTGGGTGCCAGGACAGACACTACTGAATTTGATTACAGCATTCATGAAAAACTGAATGTTGAATACACACAAAAAATCTGGCATTACTGTACAGAAAAAAATATTCCATTAGTGTATGCTTCCTCTGCTGCCACTTATGGTTCTGGTGAATTGGGTTATGATGATTCGCATGAATTAGTGGAAAATTTAAAACCATTGAATGCTTACGGTGTTTCTAAAAATGAGGTGGACAAATGGATTTTGAAAAGAACTTCGCATCCTCCTTTTTGGGCGGGGCTAAAATTCTTTAATGTATATGGTCCTAATGAATATCACAAAGGAAGAATGGCAAGTGTGATATTTCATTCCTTCAATCAAATACAATCATCCGGTAAAGTAAAACTCTTTAAATCTCATAAACCCGAATTTAAAGATGGTGAACAACTCCGTGATTTTATTTATGTAAAAGATGTGGTGAAAGTTTGTTACTGGTTAATGCAGCATCATGTTCCTTCCGGCATTTATAATTTGGGAACCGGTATAGCAAGAACGTTTAAGGATTTAGTTAATGCAACATTCAGTGGGCTTGATTTATCTCCCAATATTGAATTCATTGATACACCCGTTGATATCCGTGATAAATATCAATACTTTACTGAAGCCAATATGAATAAACTAAAGAGCGTTGGTTATGCTGATAAATTTTACTCATTGGAGAAAGGAGTAGATGATTACGTGAGGAATTACCTGAAAGAGAGAAAATATTATTAACTTCATTGTG
>JBLMVP010000137.1:0-4478 GCA_050256755.1 Sphingobacteriales bacterium
CATACACAGGGGGTATTGCCGGGTGGCTTGAATGTTAGAAGAAGGGCTGCTGATTTAAATAAAAAATTAATTCATGGAAGAGCATATTCGGATTATAATTCCTGGTTAGCTACAATCAGGGAAGGAGGCAAAGACTTTGCTTACATCCTTGACTGGGTAAGTTGTTTTGCATTAGCTGTGAATGAAGAAAATGCTTCGTTTGGAAGAGTAGTTACTGCGCCTACTAACGGTGCTGCGGGTGTGATACCTGCAGTGCTGCATTACTATGTTGTTTTTTGTGATGGAAACAGGGAAGATAAAATCATACAATTTTTATTAACGGCTTCTGAGGTAGGAAGTATATTTAAAAAAGGCTCTACCATTTCAGCTGCAATGGGCGGTTGCCAGGCAGAAATAGGTGTGTCATCTGCTATGGCCGCAGCAGGATTAACAGAATGTCTCGGGGGTACACAACGTCAAACATTAATGGCTGCCGAAATTGCCATGGAACATCATCTTGGTTTAACCTGCGACCCTATTGCGGGGCTGGTACAGGTTCCCTGTATTGAACGCAATACTATGGGAGCTATTAAAGCTATTACAGCATCTCAATTGGCCTTGCAAAGCAGCCCGGATTTTGCCAAAGTATCTTTGGATGCCGTAGTAAAAACAATGTGGGATACTGCCAAAGACATGAGCTTTAAGTATAAAGAAACTGCAGAAGGCGGATTAGCCATTAATATCCCTATTTCATTACCGGAGTGTTAAACAATTTTCAGTAAAACTATTTTTATTTTTTCCTTCAACCTTGCTGTTTGCAAAAAGAAAAACGCCTTTCTTTTGCAAGAAAGGCGTTTTAAATGGAAAAATTAATTTAGTGAAACGTTTACCGGGGAATCATTAAAATCAACTTCCGAATAATCTTTCACAACATTATACAAAGTATCTCTTTCGATGGGCTTTCTATTTACCTGTTTGATCAGTGTTACCAGTTCTTCAGTACTCATAGCAGGATTTTGTTCTTCGCTACCTGCCATGGAGTAAATTTTAGTGGAGTCGTCAATTGTTCCGTCAATATCATTTACGCCATATGCCAAAGTGAGTTGTGCATTCTGACGTCCAAGCATTGGCCAGTAAGCTTTAATGTGTGGAAAATTATCCATAAACAACCGGGATACAGCATACATCTTCATATCTTCCACCACACTGCTTTCAGGCACATGGCTCATTTCATTATTATAATTGCGAAACTTTAATGGAATGAAAGTATTAAAACCACCAGTTTTATCCTGCAAATCACGCAGTCGTTTCATATGATCAATACGATGCCAGTATTTTTCAATATGGCCATATAATAAAGTGGCGTTACTGTGCATGCCCAGTTTGTGTGCTGCTTCATGAATAGCCAGCCAGCCATCAGCATCAACTTTATCATCACAAATTTGCTGTCTTATTTCCGGATGAAAAATTTCTGCACCACCGCCGGGCAATGAATCCAATCCTGCTTCATGTAAATACTTCATTCCTTCATCAATCGTCTTCTTTGCTTTGCGGAACATATAATCCAGTTCTACTGCGGTAAAACCTTTGATATGTAATTCAGGACGATGAGTTTTTATTTGTTTTAAAACATTAGCAAAATATTCCAGGTTCATTTTTGGATGAACACCACCAACAATATGCACTTCCGTTACTGGCTTGCCATCATAACTCTTTACAATATTGAGCATTTGTTCTGCACTCATTTCCCAACCTTCTTCTTTATGTGCATATGAACGGGAATAGGAACAAAACTTACAGGCAAATACACATACATTGGTGGGCTCAATGTGAAAGTTGCGGTTAAAATAAACTATATCTCCGTGTTTTCTCTCTCTTACAAAATTTGCCAAAGAACCTAAAAAAGAAAGGCTGCCTTTCTCAAATAGTTGCAGTCCTTCTTCTTCATTAATACGTTCTTCGTTTATTATTTTTTCCGCAATAGTCTGTAATGTTTTTTCTGTTGTGTTAATGCTGATTATTTTTTCGATTGAAATAGTGTCGTGCATCTTTAATAATTTATCTTCAATATCTTTTGAGTAACCGTTTTATCAGTATAAAAAAGCTTTACATAATAAACCCCCGATTGCTGACCGGCGAGATTAAAGTCAATGTAATTAGGAGCAGCTCCTGCTGCAAAATTACGCTGCAAAATTAACATGCCAAGTGAATTATATACACCAATACTTTTAAGTGCAGACGGATTAGGATAATGCTGTACCACAAAATTGCTATTGAAAGGATTGGGCGTTACCAGTAATCCTTTTGCCTTTAAAATAGGATTGATGACTATATTATAAAGATTAATATCATCAAGGTAAATATTGTTTTCAAAATTGGTAGTGTTTTTGAATACCAGCTGTATAGTATTTAGACCAGTGAGATAAGGTGATAAATAAACAGAATCTTTTCTCCATTCAGCTGCAGAAGGAACAAAAGAGGTTTGTAAACCATTTACTTTATCTGCACGGGTTATTAATGAAGTGCCCCATTTTTTATAAATACTGGTATAGCTGGCACCACAATCACTGGTAATTAAAACTTCTAATGTATCAAAGGGATTACCAAAAGTTCCTGGGTCTGTATAAGTTGCTGCCGCAATTTGGAAAGTAAGGAAAGTAGAATCAACATTCTGCACAGGGAAAAGAGGGGTTATCAATAAATCCTTTTCATCATTACTTGCGTAATCATAATTTGGTATTAGGACTGATGCCAGCCCGGTTTTTGCTGCCCTGGTTGTTCTTTCCCAGGTTATACCATTATCAGGGTTAGAGATTGTCCATCCGGAAGGCGGGAATGTAATATTTTCAAAACCTTCTTTTAAAGGGCTTTGAGCAACAGCGGGCAGTACAATAGTTGTTTTGGCAGTATCATTACTAACATCTTCATCAACCAACCCATTTGGCAGTGAGGTGTAAACTGTCAGTTGGTGGCTACCGGTTGTTACACCTGTAACATTAGATAATGTAACACTTAATTCAGTTAATGAACCTAAAGATCCGGTCCAGTTAGTGATACTGGTATTGGCACTTCCATCAATTGTTGCGGTTATTTTTAATGAGGTGATGATATCTGTACCAATATTTTTAATCAGAATAACCGGTTGAAAGGAGGAAGTACAAATATTATTAACAGGGTAAGTTATTTTTTTGGTTTTAATATTACGGTTTAATAAAACAGGTGGGGTACATCCGTTTGATGTTAATAATGAAGCACGAAATACTGATACAGCAGCTTCCATACGTGTTACCTGTGCTGAGGAAAACATTACCATACAGGCATCGTCAGTATAATCCATATAATCCTCGTAAAGTATTCCCGGGTCCACGGGGGAGCAGGTATCTATTTTAACTCCAGACGGACAACCAAAAGTTGCATCAGCCTGGTTTGGAGTATCATCTAACAAAGGAGTATCCGGAAAGTCAGAGCCGCTGCATGCACCAAAATCATCTCCCCAAATATGTAATAACCTGAAGTAATGACCAACTTCATGCACAGTCGTTCGTCCAAGATCGTAGGGAGCAACACCTGTACCCGGTAAAGTATTATAAGAGATCAACACACCATCCTCATTATCAGGAAGTGTATTGGAACCGGGGATATTAGCATAACCCAATACGCCACCTGCAAGAGTGGTTACCCATATATTAAGGTAGCTACCCGGATCCCAAATGTCTGCTCCTCCTTTACTTTGGTGTTTTACGGGATCACCGGCGCCATATATAGAATTCACAGAAGAAGCAATTCTTTCTATTCCTGTAGTGGGCTCACCGTCCGGTGTTCGCTGTGCCAGGCAAAATCGTATTCCTGATTTTCCATATAAAGACTTAAATGCCCCAGGTATTTTTATTGAATCAGCATTAGTACCGCTGTAATCTGTATTTAATACATCTAACTGCTGTTGTATTGAAGCATCGGTAACCACTGCAGGATTTGTCAATACAATATGAAATACCACAGGTATATTAATAATTGATTCAAGCCGTTTTCCCTCATTAGCCCGCCTGTTTAATTGCAGCATTTGGCTGCTTAACAATTTTTCTGATTGCAGGTACGCTTTTTTTGCAGAAGGATTTTTTTGAAATATTTTCTGCATTACATAGTCCGTTCCGCATTTTACAGGGTTCTTTTGTTTCTGGGCAATTGCAGAATAAGCAACTAAAAAAGGGGCTGTTAAAAAAAAGAATAATCTTAGCATGTTTTTCAAAGTGTATAAGATTTATTTTAACAAATATAATATTTAATTGGTGCCCATTAAACGAAACACATCACTAACCTGTTAAGTAAAGGTTTAAAATTTATTTACCCCTTCCTTCTCATCTTACCTTGTTCTAAAAACATCCATTACCTTTGCCAAAATTTTATATAACCAAATGAAGAAAGCGCTGATTACAGGTATAACGGGACAGGATGGTGCTTACCTTGCCGAGTTATTGTTAAAGAAAGGATATGAAGTACAC
>JBLMVP010000138.1:0-6737 GCA_050256755.1 Sphingobacteriales bacterium
TTTTCATATTTGGCGTGCTTGGTTTAATACTCCGTTACTATAAAGTGAGCTTGTGGAAATTTCTCGGTTATATAAAAGAAGAATTATTAATTGTGTTGGGAACATCTTCATCAGAAGCAGCCTTGCCTTCTATCATGAAAAAACTGGAGCAGATGGGTTGCAGTAAACCTGTTGTTGGACTGGTGATACCAACCGGTTATTCTTTTAACCTCGATGGAACTTCCATTTATCTTTCCATGGCTATTATTTTTTTGGCGCAGTTATATAATGTTCATTTAAGTATAGAAGAAATAATCAGCATCATCGGCATATTAATGATAACATCCAAAGGCGCAGCCGGTGTTACAGGCAGTGGGTTTATTGTGCTGGCATCAACTCTTACAGCATTACACAAAATACCCGTGGAAGGATTAGCTTTCTTATTGGGCGTTGATAAATTTATGAGCGAAGCAAGGGCTATCACCAATATTATTGGTAATGGAGTGGCTACCATTGTTATTGCTAAGAGTGAAAAAGAATTTGAAGAGCAACAATAGTATAACCAGGTAATTTTAAAACTTAGGACACTTAATCGGCTTGCCGCCTTCTCTTCGTTGCTTAATATAAATAAGAGAAACTTCAATACCGCCCCGTAAATTAGAAGCAGTTTTTAAAGCAGAAGTATTTACATCATAGGTCATACCCAAACGAAAATCATTCCATTCCAAACCTACATAAGGAATAATAGCATCTTTTAAACGATACCATGCTCCCGCATAAAACACCGTTGTTTTATTATCATAAGTAGTTCCCCCCGGTACAGTATAACCAATAGCGCCACCCAATACTGTTTCATTTGCACTGCCTGCCTGCCGTTGATGAATGATGCTCGTATGTAAAGAAGTATTATCACCAATAGGAAAATAAGCGCCACCATGAAAAGCAATTCTTGAATTCAATACATAATCTGCCCCGCGAAAACTTTCTTTGGGCCTGTTTAAATGATAACCTGATACGCCGGCATAAAAGAAATTATCATCCGTGGTAGAGCCACTGTACATGATACCGGCATTCACATCAAAATAATTTAATTTAAGCTCATTATAATTAGCAAATATTTCCTGTGTTACACCGGTAAAACCGCTGGTGGTAAGCATATCTTCAAACTTAGCCTGTGTTAAATCAAGTCTTTTGTTCGTATATACTCCCTGGAAACCTACACCTAACTGCTGGTATCCATCTTCATCAAGGCCTTTATGATAAGCTAAAGAAGCGCCTAAATAATTGTTTTGTAAAATACCATTGCCATTTCTGTCTGTTAAACCAATAAAACCAATTCCGAAACGATCAGTCTCGGGAATCTTATTTTCTAAAATGGGGAAATCCACAGAAAGGGTTCCGGTAGTAAAAGCGTTATTGATAGAAGGCCATTGATTGCGATAGTTACCCGCCACCCGTAATACACCATCAAACTTTCCGGTGTAAGCAGGGTTAAGAGTTAGGGGGGAAGCAAAAAATTGAGAAAAATGAGGATCCTGGGCATAGGTGATTTTCCCAATACTCACAAGAATTATCAATACTATTAATATTTTTTTCATTCAGTTAATTTTTTCCGGGTAGCTGACATATGACCATATTAAACCTAACACCGCTGCTTTATAAAGCGAAGTAAAATACAACAAACTGGTAGAATTGAACAAAAAGGAATGATAAAATTCCTTTAAAACCCTATAGATGGCAAATAAATTTACATCTGAATTTTTGATCCAAAGGCAAGATCACCCGCATCTCCAAGACCAGGTACAATATATCCTTTAGCTGTAAGCTCTTCATCAATAGCCCCACACCATATTTTAACATTTGGTTCCTGGCGTTTTACGTATTCAATCCCCACAGTACAGGCAATAGCAGCCACTATATGTATTTCTTTGGCTTTGCCCTCCTCCCTTAAAAACTGGATCGTTTTAACCAGTGATGAACCTGTAGCAAGCATGGGGTCAGAAATTATCAGAACTTTATTTTCTAAATCAGGGCAGGCTACATAATCCAAACTGATTTCAAAAGATCCATCGGGCTTATGTTTTCGGTAAGCAGATATATAAGCATTATCGGCTTTATCAAAATAATTTAATAATCCCTGGTGAAGCGGAAGTCCTGCTCTTAAAATGGTTGCAAGTACAGGTTGTTCTTTCAATATTTTTGAAATGGAAATACCTAAAGGTGTTTGTGTTTCTTTTTCTTCCCAATCCAGCACTTTGCTTATTTCATAAGCAACCACTTCACCCATTCTTTCCAGGTTACGGCGAAAACGCATCCGGTCTGTTTGAATAGCTGCATCACGGATTTCACTTATCCAGTTACTTAGTAAAGAATGATTTTCGCTGAGATTAATAACCATGATTGTTGAATTGTTTGATTGTTGTACGCTTACGCCCTATAGCTTGTTCCTTGTTGCCTGATTCTTTGTATTTTGCTACAACAAATCTAAATTCTCAAATCCGAAATCTAAAATATAATTCATGGTTTACAGGGCTATTGGTTTAATGAGTGGAAGTTCACTTGACGGTCTGGATATTGCTTTTGCAGAATTTCACGAAAACGGAGGTAAATGGACTTACGAAATAAAAGCTGCGGATTGCCATTCATATTCCGAACAATGGAAAGAGAAATTGAAAAATGCCATCAACTTTTCAGCATTGGAATACCAATTATTACATACTGCTTACGGTCATTACATCGGGGAACAGGTAAATAAATTTATTGAAGCACACCAGCTGCATTACCAGGTGCAGTTGATAGCTTCTCACGGGCATACTACTTTTCATCTGCCCGCGCAAAAAATGACCGGGCAGATAGGAGATGGCGCAGCCATTGCAGCTGTTACTGGTATTAATGTAGTAAGCGATTTAAGGGCGATGGATGTGGCGTTGGGAGGACAGGGAGCACCAATTGTTCCCATTGGAGAAAAATTATTATTGGGCGATTATAACTTTTTCCTCAACCTTGGCGGAATAGCCAATTTGTCGTTTAATGGAAATACTTCAATTGGATCCGGATACATTGCTTTTGATGTGTGTGCCGCCAACCGTGTGATGAATATGCTTACTCTTGAATTGGGTAAAGAATATGATGATGGGGGAATGATTGCCGCTGCTGGCGTTTTGGATGAAGAACTACTGTTAAAGTTAAATGCTCTTAAATATTATCAGCAGCCATATCCTAAATCGCTTGCCAATGATTTTGGGACGGATATCGTTCACCCCATTATAAAAAATTCCGGTATTAATACCCAGGATGCATTAAGAACATATGTTGAACATATTTGCGAGCAGATTAAAAATGCAATCTATGCTAATTCCACTTTAGTGGATAGGGGCAAACTCCTTGCTACCGGTGGTGGTGCTTTAAATACTTTTTTAATTCAGCAGTTAACTGAAATCCTTAAAGAAATAAATGTTGATGTTATTGTACCTGATGAAAATTTGATCAACTTTAAAGAAGCATTAATAATGGCTTCGATAGGTGTGCTCCGGTGGAGAGAGGAGAATAATATTTTGGCCTCTGTTACCGGTGCATCCCGCGATAGCATCAATGGTGCAGTGTGGATTGGTCAGGATGCCTGATAAATATCATGCTCATTTGCCGTTATCCTCAATGAAAAAGGGTTAAAAATCGTTTATATTCAAACGTTAAAATAAGCCTTTAATGATACTTTCCGAACAACCAAAACCAGTAAAAGCGACGGCCTTTCCTGCAGGAAATTCCGAGGAAGAAATTCAATTATTTAAACAGATACAAAAAGATTTTGCCCTGCAATTTGAATCTGTTTTTCCTAATAAACTTGCCCCCAAAACAATAGTTATTATTCCCAGTTTAACATTGGACCAGGAAATTTTAGCGAAGGTAAACGGAGTTGTACACTATGAAGAAAGACTGCTCTGCCTGCTCATGCTATTACGTATGCCACGCACCAATGTTATTTATGTAACGAGTGTGCCTGTAGATCCGGTTATTGTTGATTATTATTTACACCTGCTGCCCGGAATTACGGGCTATCATGCAAAGCAACGTTTAACATTACTGAGTTGTTTTGATGCATCACCTAAATCATTAACAGAAAAAATACTGGCAAGACCAAGATTAGTTAATCGTATAAAACAACATATACCGGAAAATCATAGAGCACACCTGGCTTGCTTCACTGTTACAGAACACGAACGTTCTTTATCTGTACAATTGAATATACCCGTTTACGGATGTGATCCTGATTTGTTTTATTATGGAACCAAGAGCGGCAGCCGCAAAATTTTTAAAGACTGTAATATTCCTTTACCACCCGGCTATGAAGATTTAAAAAATGAAGGTGAAGTAATAGAATCGCTGGTGAAATTAAAAACGGAATATCCCTGGGTTAAAAAGGCCGTGGTAAAAATGAATGATGGCTTTTCGGGTGAAGGCAATGGGATCTTTTCGTTTGATGGTGCACCAGCTAAAGGAAACCTGCAACGATGGGTGGAATCGAAATTTAAAAAGACTTTTAAAATAGTGGCAGAAGGGCTTAGTTACGAAAGTTATTTTTATAAATTTCAGCATATGGGTGGTATAGTGGAGGCATTTGTGGAAGGCGAAATAAAAAAATCCCCATCTGTTCAATGCAGGATTAATCCGCTGGGAGAAACAGATGTAATCTCTACTCATGATCAAATGTTAGGTGGCGAAAGCGGGCAGGTTTTCCAGGGTGCCAGTTTTCCCGCTAATAAAGAATATGCGGTAGAAATAGGGATGATGGGTAAAACGATAGCAGACGAGATGGAAAAATATGGGGTGCTTGGACGGTTTGGTATTGATTTTATTTCAGTAAAAGAAGAAGATAGCTGGAAACATTACGCCATTGAAATTAATTTACGTAAAGGAGGCACTACACATCCATACCTTATGCTTCAGTTTTTAACCGATGGGAATTATAATGCGAAGACGGGCTTTTACCTTGCCGCTAATGATCAGCCAAGGTATTACTATGCGTCAGATAATTTAAAAAGTGAAAATTATAAAGGTCTTACCCCGCATGACCTCATTGATATTGCCATGTATAACGAATTATTATATGATGGATCTTCACAGGAAGGTGTAATGTTCCATTTAATAGGAGCACTGTCTCAATATGGAAAACTTGGGGTAGTTTGTATTGGAAGCACACCGGAAAGGGCCTATGCTTTTTATGACAAGACAGTTGAAGTGCTGAACAGGGAGGCAACAGGAATTGAGTAACTATACTATTGGAAGAACACAAATAATGAATTATTTTCGAAAAAAAAGAAACAATGAAAAATTACCTTATCCGGATCCTGCTCTTCTCTTTAATTGCCAGTTTTGCCATTTCCTGCCAAAAGGAAGCCAGTAACGAAATATTGGGGGCCCCAAACCAGCAGAACAATGCTTTGATTGGTACCTGGAAGTTTTCATTTTTAAATGCCAAAACAAAAGTGGAAGAACAAGCCACAGATGGTACCGATGTTGAAAAAGCAATTACCACTTCTGATTATACTTCCTTTAATAACAAAGGAACATATGTTTTTAATACTACAGATGCAATAGGTACAGGTATAGCTTACGATATTGATGTCGTAGCCAAAACGGAATACTATATTAATAATGTACTGGAAGATACATTCTCGTTTCCTTTTGCATTTTCGCTTCCACCTGTAAACGCTTCCTCTAAGTATAAATTAGTAGGAGCCGATTCAGTTTATTTTAGCGGCGGATTTTTATCTGCGGGGATTGATTCACTGCAGGCAAAACCTATCGGCTATAAATTTTCTATTGCCGGAAATAGACTTACACTCAGGACAAACTATTTCAATACTTATGCTGAAGACGATAATGGTGTTACTATTAATGTTAAGCAAAATGCTGACATTACCGTTGTGCTGGAGAAATAGACTGGAAGAATACCGGTTAAAGTATATTGTTTATTGAATTCCCTATTTAAGAAAGTGAAACAGCCCAGCCAATTTTATAATCTTCTGCTTTGTTTTTAACACAGCTAAACAAAAACCAGGAGCTGAATGGAATGTTTAATTGAGCTATTTTTTCATCAGGCATTGTAATAAAAGCAATTTCTACATTACCATTAATTTTTGATAATGCAGATGACCAGTTGATTTTTTCATAACCTATGGGAGAATACCCGTCTTCCTTAAGAGCAAATCCGGTATCGTCTTTTTTCCATCCTGTTAGAGAGGTAATCAATACGGGATCCGGAATATCCATTTTGCTTTCTACTGATTTAATAACTGATTGCTGTCTCATAACCTTTAATTAATTGTTTACCCTAATAAGCCAAAGTAGGTGCCAGAAAATAATTTGTATTTTTCGGGTAGTGAACACCTTGTTGATGAAGAACTTACTTATTCTTTTGTTGTACAGGCGACAAATCAAAAAAAACATCTTATTTACAATATGTTGGGAGTTTCCCTAAATATTGGGAAAATGCTGCGAAGCTTGGTTAATAAAAGCAGGTACAGATGTAAGCAATAACCTACTAAAGAAATACTTTATCAAAAAACAAAACAACTGAACCCAGTAATGCAAAATTTGAGTGCACCGGTTCACCATTTTTTAAAAAGTAATTGTACCCGCTGCTTAATAGCCGGCCTTCCATTCTGAGTAATAAAAAGTTGATCGGATAATAATCTATGTTTAATGAACTGCCGGTTGTTTGAAGGCCATAAAGATTTTGCCGGGGTATAATAATTCCT
>JBLMVP010000139.1:0-5377 GCA_050256755.1 Sphingobacteriales bacterium
GGAACTGACGGAAGCCGTGTTTCATTTTTGTTTTTCGATTTAGCTCAGATCCAGCTTAACGAAATTAACCTGCCTGCCAGCAGGCAGGCCGGCTTCAGTTGCCAAACTGACGAAACATAGATTATCAGCATAACAACAAGCCGCTCCCATTGTTACGAAATTGGATTACGCTCAATCCTCACTGTATCAAGCAATGTTATAATAAAATATTTGCAGTCTTTTTTCTATAGGTTAAAAAATACGGGCACCCCATTTAATACATTAGAGCAAATTTTTTTATTTTTTAAGCCCTTTTATCAATATTCTTTCCAGGGCGGGGTCCGCTGCGCAATAGACTTTACAGGAAAACCCACCTGCGAAACAAAAATTTATCATTCAAAATATGGCAAATTTTGATTACTTATATTCGTTGTTTCAATGGAAATAAAGGACTATTATAAAACGCTGGGCATCTCTCCCACTGCTTCTGTCAATGATATAAAAAAAGTCTACCGTAAGCTGGCTTTAAAATATCATCCGGACACAAATGATGGTAATGCGTTGTCAGAAGCCCGTTTCGTAGAAATAAAAGAAGCCTATGAAGTATTGATTGATCCTGTACAAAGAGAAGAATACAATTATAAAAGATGGTATAACCGCACAATCGGAAAAGATTTTACCCATCAGCCACTTACGGCACATGCCATATTAGAAGAATGTAAAAAACTGACGAATTATTTAGCAGGTATCAGCCAGTTTCATGTAGAGTACGATGCATTAAGCAAACATATACGGGAAATTTTATCTGACAGGAATATGAATATCCTGCAGCAATCCGGCGAAAATCTTTTGATAAACCAGGTAATAAAATTGTTGCTGCATGCAACCAGTCATCTTCCCTATCGCTATCATCCACCAATCATTGAACAGTTAAAAGTACTGGCAGGTGATGATAAAGAGGTGAATGAAAAAATACAGCTACATATACAACATCACCAGCAAAGAGCTTTGTATGAAAAATATAAAGTAGCCGGAGTTATTATTTTTACGCTGATAATTTGTTTGATTATTTATTTGTCGTCACGGTAATGAATTTGAATGTCATTGCGGGCCTTGCGAAGCAATCTGCTTTTTGAACAGCAGGCCGTATCATCAAATAAAGAGCAGATGACTTCGTACCCCGCCATGACGAAAGCCTACACCCAGCTAAATCCTTCATTCCTAATTGGCAAAGTACGTGGACGATAACCTGCGGCAGCCAGTGCATTGCATAATGCAGGAGCAACTGTTGGCAAACCCACTTCGCCTACACCGCCCGGTTCTTCCTTGCTGTCGATCATATAAATTTCTAAGGGTGGCATTTCATCATAACGCAACAATTCATAACTAAAGAATCCGTCCTGATCTACACGACTGTTGCTTACCGTTATCTCTCCTTTTAATGCCTGTGTCAATGCAAAAGCTAACCCGCCTTCCATTTGATTAAGTAATCCGTCCGGGTTAATTACTAAACCACAATCAATAGCTGCCACTACTCTTGTAATATGGAATTTCTTTGGCGCCAGTAATTCAATTTCTATGGCGTGGGCAGCATAAGATTTCGCAAAGATGAAAGAGTGTGTAGCCAAACCAATATAATGATTGGGCTTTCTCTTTTCTTTCCAGCCAATTTTATCAGCTACCATTTTCAATACAGTGGCAATTCTTTTAGGTGACTGTGTTAAAGACCCGGGGGTTTCACCGGTTTTAAAGTCTGGTCTGTTTTCAAGCATTGACAAACGGAACTCTAATGAATCTTTTTTAAGCTTTTGCGCTATCTCATCAATAAAACTTTCAACAGGGAAAGTGTTTACACAAATATCAACTGAACGCAACCATCCGCGGTTGATATTAAAATCAACAGGTGTATAGCCGGTATTAACATTGGGCACATCATAACAAAAACCTTTGTCTGCACCATCCATTTCCGGCGCATTTTTGGTATCAGGGCCATCGGTCATATAAGCAATGGGTGTACCTAATACATGATGCTGCCATGCTACTATATTTCCCTTTGCATCCATATTAGCTTTTAATGCATGATAATTAGCAGGGCGGTAAGGTTGAAAACGCACATCGTCGGTTCTTTCCCAAACTAACTTAACAGGCTTATCAATTTGCTGTGCAATCTTTACCGCTTCTATTGCAAAATCAAAATGCAGTCTTCTTCCAAAAGCACCTCCCATCAAACTAAGATTTAGTTTGATGTTTTCTTTTTTAATGCTGCAATCTTTTGAAATGGTATTCACTGCCCAGTCAGGTAATTGCAAACCACCCCACAATTCACAGGCATCGCCTTTTACAGAAGCAATAAAATTCACAGGCTCCATCGTTGCATGTGCCAGGAAGGGTTCTGCATAATTGGCGCTGATTTCATTTTTACCGGCAAAGCCTGTAACATCACCTTTATTAAAAACTTCTATCTGCGGTTTTGTTTTTGTTTTTGCTTCAAAGGCTTTAAATAATTCTCTGGTGCTTTCATTGTTCTTTGCACCTTCATCCCAGGTAATGTTGAGTAATTTTCTTGCTTTCATGGCCGACCAGATACTGGTGGCAACAACGGCCACAGCTGCCCGAACATGCATGGGAGCACCGGTGCCGGTATAACTAATTACTTTTAATACTCCGGGAACTTTTTTAGCAGCTGCATCATCCACACTAACTAATTTACCATCTAATACCGGGCATCTTTCGGCAATAGCATATACCATTCCATCAACTTTAATATCCAACCCGTATTTTGTTTTACCGGTAAGAATATCTTTTAAGCTGGAACGCTTTTCTGATTTACCTATAAGTTTAAAATCTTTCGGATTTTTTAATGTTATTTCTTTAGGAATGGGTAAAGCAGCAGCCTGGCAAACTAACTCACCATATTTAATCCGCTGCATTGTAACCGTGTTCACCACTTCACCGTTATCTGCCGCACAGGAAGATTCTTTTATATTCCATACTTTAGCGGCAGCAGCAATCAGCATGGCTTTGGCAATTGCCCCTGCATTACGCAGTTTGGTATACATTTCAAGCACACTCTGGCTTCCTCCTGTATCATGTTCACCTTCTTTTAATGTACCAAAAGGAGCTATCTCCGATTTCACATCTTTAAAATCTGCATCCAGCTCTTCCGCTACAATCATTGGTAATGCCGTATCTACACCTTGTCCGGATTCCTGTTTACCAACAAACACCGTTACTTTTCCTTTCTTATCAATTTTTAAATAAGCATTGGGTTGAAAAAAATCACATTCATCTGAAGGGATTGCCAATGCAGGTAACCCGGGTAACATAAACCCAATTGCTAAACCTCCGGATGACAATGAGGTGAGTTTAATAAATTGACGGCGGTCGAACTTATTCTTTTTCATAAAAATAGTTGTAGAAGATTATTTATTAATTTCTTCAATAGCAATATGAATAGCTTCTTTAATACGGTGATATGTACCACAGCGGCAGAGATTATTGCTCATCACCGAATTAATCAATTCATCGGCAGGTTTTTTATTTTTCTCCAGCATGGCAGCAGCTGCCATCATTTGCCCGGGCTGACAATAACCGCATTGGGGTACTCCTGCTTTTTGCCAGGCTTTTTGTACGGGATGCGAAGCATCTTCCGACAAACCCTCAATAGTGGTAATTTTTTTATTTACACAGGCAGCTACCGGACGCTGACAGGAATACACAGCATTACCATCCATGATTACGGTGCAGGCACCGCAACTGGCAACACCACAACCATATTTTGTTCCGGTTAAATCAAGCAAATCACGAAGTACCCAAAGTAAGGGCATATCTGCTTCTGCTTCTACAGAGTATTGCTTGTTGTTTACGTTAAGGGAAAAACTGGGCATAACAATCTTTTAAAAAATAAGGAAAAAATAAATACTGAAAATTACGAAAAATTGTAACCTGTTTTAAGAAGCTTACAAAAAAAAGCTTATAGTATCTTTGAATCATGCATCATATCTGGCGGCAGGTAGTTATAGAAACCGTCCTTCACAATAGAAAGAAGAAAGGAGACGCCCGTATTTCAGAATACGAGATGGCTAAAGGTTTCCGTATTGTCAAATTAACTGCTATAAGGATTATCAAAGATGCCCTGCTGATGTTTTTAGGAGTATTATCTGCAGGTTTTGGATTAAGAAGTTTTTTGTTGCCTAATAATTTTTTTGATGGGGGCGCCACGGGTATTGCATTGATAATTTTTGAACTGGGATATTTAAAATTACCGGTACTCTTATTAATTATTAATGCTCCTTTTATATTACTGGGATATAAACTCATCAGTAAAGCTTTTGCCATAAAAACGGCAATTGGAATAAGTCTCCTCGCTTTATGTGTGGCTTTTTTCCCTTACCCTGAATTAACCAATGACAAATTACTGGTAGCTGTATTCGGTGGATTTTTTCTTGGTGCCGGAATTGGCTTATCTGTTCGCGGAGGTTCAGTTATTGATGGAACAGAGGTGATGGCTATATATATCAGCCGTAAATTTAGTTTATCAATAGGAGATATTATTCTAATCATCAACATTATAATATTTTCAGTGGCAGCTTATTTATTTGGAATTGAAAAAGCGCTGTATTCTATCCTTACTTACCTGGCAGCTTCCAAAACAGTAGATTTTATTATTGAGGGAATAGAAGAATATACCGGAGTAACAATTATATCTTTCAAGGCTGATATAATCCGGGAAATGATTGCCAATGATATGGGAAGAGGTGTTACGGTTTACAAAGGAAAGAAAGGACATGGAAAAAGTGGTGAACGAAATGGTGAAATGGATATTTTGTATACAGTAATTACAAGATTGGAAGTAAATAAACTGAATACTGAGATAGAAAAAATTGACCCTAATGCCTTTATCGTGATGAACAGTATTAAGGATACTAAAGGTGGAATGATAAAGAAAAGACGGCTGAAGTAAGATAAGGAAATAATAAGGAGCTAGCTATAATGTCCAAAATTCAAAACCCAGTATCCAAAAAATAAAAAACAGAATCCAGTAACTATCCAACCAGCATCTAACTCTCCCTTATCTTTGCCGCATGCATTACGTTTCTGTTGAAGGATTGACCAAGAGTTTTGGTATTAAACCTCTTTTCGAAAACATTTCGTTCCATATAGAAGAAGGAGATAAAATTGCGCTGATAGCCCGTAATGGTTCAGGTAAATCTACCTTACTCCGTATCTTATCCGGCAATGAAATTGCTGATGAAGGGAAAGTTTGGATTAATAAAGATGTTACTGTTGCCTTATTTGAACAGGAACCCCAGTTTGAAGAAAATAAATCAGTTCTTGATAATATTTTTCATCATAGCCATCCTGTTATCAATGCCATTAAAGAATATGAAGCGGCCTA
>JBLMVP010000140.1:0-5480 GCA_050256755.1 Sphingobacteriales bacterium
AATACCTGGAAGAAAATGCTGGTGCCCTGAAGGTATTTTTTACTAATGAAGAACTCGACACTATAAATACTATTGCTCCTAAAAATATTGCCGCGGGTTTACGTTATCCTGAGCAGATGATGAAAATATTGAATGCATAAAAAAGAAAGTAAACACCCCTCTTCTTGCTTTAAACAACAATAACTTCTGCATTGGTTTCTGTCTACGCCAAACAATTAAGCGTTATTCATTTCCCATTTATTCACATTATGGCTTAAAACCGTTTTCACAATATGCTTTGAATTTATCAAGGCTAAGTTTCATATCTTCAAAAAGAAAATAATGCAGTTCTTTTGTAAGCGGCCGTTCTTTTACTGATTTAATTCCACAGGCCATCTCACAACCATCACCCTCATCCCGGAAACGGAATTCAAAAACAGCAGAAGCATTTACCTGTTCTACTTCATGTAATTCAGCATAGATAATCTCCTTATCACCCAATTTTATAGCAACAGGCGATACAACATCTTCAAGGTTATCAAAAAAGCAATGATGAACACTGCCAATAAAAACACGATCAACGTCCTGTTCAACTTTTTTCAATCCATTCATCCAGTGTATACGGTTAGGAATATCGATGATTGCCATGTACACGTCTTTAAATGGTGCTGCTATTTTCAATATAACAGAGGAACTTTCATCGATATATTCCGTTACCACCGGCCTTGGCGGATCGGGAACTCTATCTTTTATCTCTTTTAGCAATGCATACTGGTAATTTACTTTTCCGATGGATTCAAACTCATCGGTTGATGTTTTCCATTCTAATCCGGTTGAATCGTTAACATCATTCACCTGCTGTAAAAAGTTTTCTGTCATCAGTACATATTCATGCGAAGTAATGCTGTTCTTAAGTAATCGGTGTGCAATAATCATATCCAGTCCCGCTGCCTTGGTAAAACGGTTTACTTTAATTTCTGAAATAGTTCCCTGGTGGGTAATAAATTTCAATGAAAGATCAATCAGTCCCTGGCAGGCGCCGCAGGGACAAAGCACCACCTGTTGAATCATCTTTCGCTGGAAGTGAAAAGCCTTAAATATCTTAAGGCACTGATCCAGGATCTCCTGCCTTGATGCAACTCCACCTTTTTTATACAGAAGTACTGCATCGCCTTCGATTTCGGATACCTCAAAACTTTCATCTGCATTCTGCACAATTGTTTCCAGGAAACTGCTGATGAGATGAGAACCATGTTCCAGTTCCATGGTACTTACAAAATTGGTAAATCCGCTTATGTCAGGAATAAGGATGGTAGCAGTAGTAGCCGGCATATATCTGGAATTAACAAATTAAAGTTAGGAAAGATTAGAAGCATACTATCCATTTTATTTTGATTTATGGCAATGGAAATGCTGTATACTTAAAAAGAAAACGGGGCTCTTTAATAAGCCCCGTTTCAATAAAAAATTTAGGCATGTTCCATTACATCTTCTGCAGAATAAACTTTTAAAACCGGATCTTTGGAATAAAGATTTCTTATCTTATTTACCAGTTCTTTGTACACACCGCTGTTGTGATAAGCATCCGCATCTTCTTTATTATCCCATACCGTCATGGAGATATAATCATCTGTTTTGGCTGTTGGTTCAAGCATTCTGCAATCGAGATTTCCTTTTTGTTTTTTTACAACGGGAACAATGTCGTGGTTGTAAATACCTTTTGCCATTTCTTCTTTACCCGGCATAAAGGCGACGAAAGTGAGTCGTACATACATAATAGCCTCCTTTTTTAAAAATGATTAATATATAGTTTTCAAGGAAGGCAAATAGATTTCACTATACAAGATTAGCTCCGTTAAAAGTTACGAACTAAATCCGGAAATAACCTGAAAATGGCAGGTATAGTTTTCCACCTCCTACTCTGCGTTTTTATTCTTAAAAATGCATACGGGATATTCGTTCTGCTATAGAGCTAAACTTGTTTACCTTCGCCGCTATGCAAAAGAAAACAGCCTGGGTAGATGATATTTTGTCCAATATCAATATCAAGGCGCTTAATGAAATGCAAGTAGCTTCCATGGAAGCCTACGGCACCCATAATAACATTATTTTATTGTCAGCCACTGGCTCAGGTAAAACACTGGCTTTTCTTTTACCGATTGTTCCATTACTGCAAGAGGCTGGTAATAAAACAAAAGCTCTTATCATAGTTCCTTCCCGTGAACTGGCTATACAGATTGAAATGGTTTTTAAAAGCATGGGCCTGAATTTAAAAGTTACCTGTTGCTACGGTGGACATAAAAGAGAGATTGAAGAAAATAATTTGATACAGGCTCCAGCTTTAATTATTGGTACTCCAGGCAGGTTAGCCGACCATATACGAAGAGGAAATATAAAAACAGATGCGATTGAAACATTAGTACTTGATGAATTTGACAAATCACTTGAACTCGGTTTCCAGGAAGAAATGTCTTTTATCATTGGTTCATTACCTGCTCTGCAAAAAAGGATATTAACATCGGCAACTGAGTTGGAAGATATTCCTGCTTTTGTTGGTTTGCAGGAACCATTAAAACTTGATTTTTTATCGGGCAATGAAGATTCGGATACAGGGCTCGAAGTAAAAATTTTAATGAGCAAAGAAAAAGATAAACTGGAATCACTGTTCCGCCTAATCTGTATGCTGGGAAACCGGTCAACTATTGTATTCTGCAATCACCGTGAATCAGTGGAACGTACCAGTACCTTACTGAAGGAAAAAGATATTCATAACGTGTTTTATCACGGCGCCATGGAACAGAGGGAAAGAGATGTGGCTTTATGTAAATTCAGGAATGGTACTTCTAGTGTTTTAGTTACTACAGATTTAGCCGCAAGAGGTTTGGATATTGCAAATATCCGTTACATCATCCATTATCATTTACCGCATAGCGAAGATATTTTTACACACCGCAATGGAAGAACAGCAAGGATGGATGCCAGCGGAACGGCTATTCTTATTATTGGACCCGATGAAAAAGTTCCTGCTTATATTTCATCCGATGCAGAAAAAATGGAATTACCCGCAACAATTACCATTCCTGAAAAACCAAAATGGAGCACTTTATTTATAGCGGCGGGTAAAAAGGACAAAGTAAATAAAACTGATATTGTGGGTTTTCTTACCAATAAAGGAAATTTGAAAAAAGAAGATATAGGGTTGATTGAAGTGAAAGACTTCTTTTCATTTGTTGCGGTGAAGAAAATAAAAGTAAATCCAATGCTGCATCTCATCAAGGACGAAAAGATAAAAAATAAAAAAGTGAAGATTGCGGTTGCAAAATAAATTATCTCTTTAATTATCATTATGAGCCTTTATACTATTTCGTCTTCTATTATTATTACTTGTCACAAACGCATTGCACCTTATCTCGAAAAAGAAGTAACTGAATTAGGTTTTACAATTGATGAAACATTTATAACCGGTGTTAAACTTACCGGAACAATCAATGATTGTATTAAACTGAATCTTAACCTTCGTTGCGCCAGCCAGGTATTATACAGCCTGAAACAATTTACAGCAAATGATGCCAATGATATTTACAACAACCTTCTTTCCTATTCATGGGAAAATATTTTGCCTGAGCCAGGATATTTTTCCGTTACCAGTAATGTAAATAATCCAACAATTAACAACAGCATGTTTGCCAACCTGCGGGTTAAGGATGCTATTGTTGATAGGCTTCGGGACAAAAGAGGTGTTCGTCCAACAACTGGAAGTGAACTTACAGGAACTGTGATTCATTTGTTCTGGAAAAACGATGAGGCAGAAATTTTTATTGATACTTCCGGTGATTCATTAGCAAGGCATGGTTATAGAAAAATTCCCGGCCTCGCCCCTATGCTGGAGGGATTGGCATCAGCCACGATTTATGCAACAAAATGGGACAGGCGATCCCCATTCATCAACCCCATGTGCGGCTCCGGCACCCTGGCAATAGAAGCTGCATTGATAGCCACTAACAGAAGACCCGGTTTGTTCCGCACCAACTATGCTTTTATGCATTTGCAGGGATATGATGAAACTATTTACTTAAAAGAAGATGCATTACTCGAAGAACAGATTGTGAATGTGCCCGGTCTGAGAATAATTGCCACCGATTATAACCCTAAAGCCATTGAAAATGCAAAGAAGAATGCAATAGCTGCTGGCGTACATAAACTCATTGATTTTGCTGTTTGTGATTTTGCCGAAACAGAAGTACCACTAGATGCAAAGGGAATTATGATGGTAAACCCTGAATATGGTGAACGGCTGGGTGATGTAACCGCACTGGAAGAGACCTACAGCCGCATTGGTGATTTTATGAAACAAAAATGCGGCGGTTATTTTGGTTATGTATTTACAGGCAATCTTGAATTGGCTAAAAAGATTGGATTAAAAGCCAAACGACGGATTGAATTTTATAACAGCACTATCGATTGCCGCTTACTGGAATATGAATTGTACGCCGGCAGCAGAAAAGAAATAAAAGAATAATAAAACCAGCTCCAATTTGTTTTAGTTTTCACCATGCAGTAAATTGCTCATTACTTAATATGTCATTATTCATCGCATCCTTAAACTCAGGCAGCAACGGAAATTGCTATTATATTGGCAATAGCAATGAAGCCGTACTGATAGATGCAGGCATCAGTTGCCGGGAAACAGAAAAAAGGATGAAGCGGCTTGGGCTGAATATTAAAACTGTGAAAGCTATTTTTATTACACATGAGCACAGCGATCATATTAATGGGTTGACTGTATTATCAAAAAAATATCAACTGCCGGTTTATATTACAGAAGCCACGCATAAGAATTCAGGATTGAACATAGAAAAGGATCTAATCAAACGATTTAATGAAGATAAAGCTGTCTACATTGGGGAACTAACTGTTACTCCCTTTCAGAAATTACATGATGCTGTGCATCCGCATAGCTTTACAATTTCAAATCTTTCGGTCAAAGTAGGAGTCTTTACAGATATTGGTTTCCCTTGTGAAAAACTGGTTTATCATTTTCAGCAATGCCATGCTGCTTTTTTAGAAGCTAATTATGATGAAGAGATGTTACACAATGGCAACTATCCCATTTACCTGAAGAAACGTATTACTGGTGGTGAAGGCCATTTATCCAATACACAGGCTCTGGAGCTTTTCAATAAATACAGGCCGTCGTTCATGAGTCACCTGATTTTATCGCATCTTTCAAAAAACAATAATACTCCCGAAATAGTAGAAAGTTTATTCAGTGAATATTCCAACGGAGTTGAAATTATTATAGCTTCTCGTTTTAAGGAAACCCCCATTTTAATTATTAATAATGAAAAGCCTTTTCTAAAGCACGTAATTAAAAGAAAACAGGTACCTCATCAACAACTTTCATTATTCTAATACTTTCATCTCTTGACAAACTAATTTCGGTATTAACAACTGCAGTTGAACTCTATTTTCTTTTCCATAATAAAGGGTTTAAAGGAGAC
>JBLMVP010000141.1:0-8998 GCA_050256755.1 Sphingobacteriales bacterium
TAACCGCAACGTTGCGAATAACCAGACTCACTTATTCTGCCACCGGCGATATGGAATACCAAATTACTGATGTAAAGGGAAACAAAAATATTAGTTTAGGGAGAGTGCCGGCCAATGTTGACTGGCAGCAGGAGTATGCCACTTATACAGGGGACAATCGTGCTCTCAGCAGCGACGATTGGGCTTTGATAAATAATAGTCAGCAAAGCCAACGATATAATTCAAGAGACGATATCATGAATGAATTAACCAGGAGGGTGTATAATGATTTAAAATACCGGATACGCTCGGCAACAGATTGGTAAAATAAAATTTCTAAATTTTTGATAAAGGAACTCACAATATTTATTGTGAGTTTTTTATTTAAATAACTGGTAAATGATAAAACTTAACACATATGCCAGCCCTGTCATGTATAACAATTGAACGACTGGCCATTTCCATGTACGGGTTTCTCTTTTTACTACCGCCAGGGTGCTCATACATTGCATAGCGAGCACATAAAATATCATCAACGATAAACCAGTAGCCAATGTATATACTTTTGTTCCGTCTGCTTTTACAGCAGCCTGCATTTTTTGACGGAGCGTGGCATCGGATTCATCTGCATCTCCAACAGAGTATAATGTTGCCATTGTTCCTACAAACACTTCTCTTGCAGCAAAAGAAGTTACTAATGCAATCCCAATCTTCCAGTCATAACCCAGCGGACGGATAACGGGCTCCAGGCTTCTTCCCACCAATCCCGCATAAGAATTTTCCAGTAACTCAGCCTTTTTCTCTTTAGTAAACTCGGATTTTTTTTGCGGTTGTTCTTTAATGAGTTGTTCGTAATGCTGCGTTACTTCATTCATTTTTTTTGATGGACCAAAAGAACTTAACACCCATAGCAGCATGCTGATCATCATAATTACTTTACCGGCATCAAATACAAAAATCTTTGCTTTTTCAATCATCGTCACAATTATATTTTTCCATCTTGGTGGACGATATAATGGTAATTCAAGAATGAAAAAACTTTTCTCTTTAATCTTAATAACGAATTTTAAAACATAGGCCACTATCAAACCCATTACTAATCCCAGCAAATACAAACCCATCATCACCAATCCCTGTAAACTTAAAAAGCCAAAATAATAGCTGTTTGGAATAACCAATGAAATTAATATGGTAAATACAGGAAGCCTTGCACTGCAACTCATCAGCGGAGTTATCATTATGGTAAGCAACCTTTCTTTTTTGTTTTCAATATTCCTGGTCCTCATTATTGCAGGTACAGCGCAGGCAAAACCACTAATCATTGGCATTACACTTTTTCCATTCAACCCAACTTTGCGCATAAGTTTATCACTTAAAAAACTGATGCGGGCCATATAGCCACTGTCTTCCAGTAAGGTTATTAACCCAAACAAAATCATTATCTGCGGTACAAAAACTAAAATACCGCTAAGCCCCGCCAATATTCCATTAATAAATAAATCGCTCCACCAAGCTTGTGGCATCCAGGATGAAAACCAGTTAGCGGCTTTTGCAAAACTCCATTCAATACCATTCATTGGGAACTGTGCAAACCAAAAAACACTCTGAAATAATAAAAATAAAACCCCAAGCAGAATAAGATAACCCCAGCGTTGATGTAAAAGAAGACTGTCTAATTTCTCTGCAAAAATTTGTTTTTGCTTTGGGTCTGGTTCGGTTACAGTTTGTTGCATTACCAATTTAATGCGTTGGTAACGCTGTAAAATCTCTTCTGCCTGAACTTTTGTATGATTAAAATTATTATCCTTCTCAACTGCTTCAATTTTATCCTGCATCTCATTACTCAATGAAAAAGATTCATGATTAATAAGATAATGAACCGCCCGGTAATCGCTCAGCTCAGGTAATAATTCTTTAACACCCGACACGGCATCAGCAGCTAAAGAAGAGGTGGCGATAAAATCTCTTGATGGAGCATATAAGTGTAAAGTGCTGGCAATTGCTTTTTTTAATTGAGGAAGACCTTTGTTCTTTCTTGGGTTCACAGGTATGATTGCCACTCCCAGTTCCCTTTCCATTTCAGCAATATCTATAAGTATTCCTTTTTGTTTGGCAATATCCTGCATAGTTAAAGCAACCACGGTGGGTACTTTCAGATCAATAATCTGCGAAGCAAATAATAAATTTCTTTTCAGGTTGCTTGCATCTGCTACCAATACTACCAACTCTGGTTTCACGTCTTCATCCTGTCCCATCAAAACCCTGTACGAAACCCACTCGTCTTCCCTTCTCGGGTACAAACTATAGCTTCCTGGTAAATCAATAATAGTGGCAGTAAGTGATGGAGTTATTTCACAAAGACCTGTTTTTTTATCAACCGTAACTCCCGGGAAATTACCCACCTTCTGGTTTAATCCCGTAAGGGCATTAAACAGGGAGGTCTTTCCACTGTTGGGATTACCCACAAGGGCTATTTGTATGTTTTTGGCTGTTGTAACCACGAGAGAGCAAATTTAACAAGCAATAATGGGGCTTGTTTGCGAAATGGGTAATAATTATGTTCACGGCAATCGTACACTATCAGCGGCAGTGGCTTTTCAATCTTCCAGTGAAAGATTCACACACTTGTACTTTATTAATTCCCTTCATCACCATCATGTCGAAAGAAGTTGAGGATCTCTTGAGTTTGTTGGCATATATCATCAAAGCAAGTTGGCTTTTCTCTTCCAGGCGTTCTTCAAAATGATAAACAAAACAAGAAACAAATAATTTTTATTAAACCGCAACGTCTGTTTTCTGGCCTTACCTTTGTGGATGTTAAAAAGAAACACCAACCATTTATGAAGCGGACTTTTTGCTTTGCATTATTGTTTACTTCCATTCTTGCGTATTCACAAAAATTAAAAAAGGCAGATAAATTTTTACTTAATTCTATTCAGCATCATGTATATTTTTTGGCTGATGATAAATTAGAAGGGAGAAGAACCGGCACAAATGGGGAGAAACTGGCCTATGAATATATCATTAACCAGTTTAAAACAGCAGGGCTTCAGCCCAAAGGAAATGATGGAACCTTTTTACAGGAATTTGAAGTATACGATGGCAGAACGGTTAATCCGCCTACTCATTTTATTATTAACGGTGCCGAATTGAAACTGGATGCAGAATATTTTCCAATGGTTTATTCGGCAAACGGCTCTGTTGAAGCAGTTGTTTCTCCTGCGTTGCAGGAAAGTAATTCACCCTGGTTTTTGGATTTAAAAGAAATGATGGAAGAAAATAAAAACAACCCGCATTTTGATTTAGCTGCAGCGGTTCATGAAAAAGCAAAAACCGTTGCCAAACAGGGAGCAACAGCTTTATTTATCTATAATAGTTCCGCAACAGACGATGGAATAAAGTACAACAAGAAAGACAAAGCGTCTGTCGTTTCCATACCCGTTCTTTACATTATCAACGAAGCAAAGAAGAAAATTATTGATGACGAGTCATCGACATATGATATCAAAATTAAAGTAGACATAACTGAAAAGAAAAGGAAAGGATATAATGTAATTGGTTATGCTGATAATGGTGCCACCACTACAGTTGTGCTGGGAGCACATTACGATCACCTGGGGTATGGAGAAGATAAAAACTCATTGTTTACGGGAACAACTCCTGCAATTCACAATGGCGCCGACGATAATGCCAGTGGCTGCGCGGCATTAATTGAGTTGTCAAAATTGCTTGCTTCGTCTAAATTTAAAAGCAATAATTATTTATTCATTGCCTTTTCCGGTGAAGAATTAGGATTATATGGCTCCAAATATTTTGTTGATAATCCAACTATTAATTTGAGCAATATTAATTATATGATTAATATGGATATGGTGGGCCGGTTAAATGACAGTGCAAAAATTAATATTGGCGGCTATGGGACCTCGCCTTACTGGGGGCAAATGTTTTCATCGTTATCAGATAAAAAAATAAATGTAAAATTTGATTCTTCCGGGGTTGGTCCAAGTGATCATACTTCTTTCTACAGAAAAGATATTCCTGTTTTATTTTTCTTTACCGGCTCTCATTCTGATTATCACAAACCCAGTGATGATGCTGATAAAATTAATTATATGGGTGAATATGAAGTGGTAAAGTATGTTTACAAAGTAATTGATGAAACCAACAACAAAGGCAAACTTGCTTTTACTAAAACAAGGGAACAACAAACTGTACGGTCTTCCTTTTCTGTATCGCTGGGGATTATGCCCGACTATACTTTTAGTGGTTCGGGAGTAAGGGTAGATGGAATTAGTGAAGGAAAACTGGCGCAAAAAGTTGGTATAAAAACCGGGGATGTAATCATCCAGCTGGGAGATATTAAATTTACGGACGTTATGAGCTATATGCAGGCACTTGGTAAATTTAAAAAAGGTGACAGTACAAAAGTAAAATTGAAACGTGGCAGTAAAGATTTGGAATTTAATGTAACTTTCTGATAAGCTTTAATTTTTAAAATGGCGGGTTCTCTTAAATTAAGAATTGATAATGATGCACTGGCTGAAGAATTTTTTGACGGCACCAGGTTATTGGGAATTGTTGCTCCTGTTAAAGATTACCAGCTATGCTGGCAAATGAACCAGGTACTGCGTTTTGATTTTCGAAATAATAATGAACTGGAAATACAACTTACCAAGAAGAACCGGAAATATTTTTTTGCTATTTACGAATATGAGGAACCCAATAGTTCAATAAAACATTATTTGTACAACAACCAATTTGATGGAGAATATTTATTACCAGAGCTAAAACACCTGGATTTCCTGTGGCTGATAACCGGCGAAACAGTAGAAGAAACAACAGTAACGTCTTTGCAGCAATCCATACGTAATATTAATGGTGTGCAATTGGTAATGGAGCTTACGTCTGATAAAATAAAGAATAAACAACACCTCATCTTCTAATCATTAAAGTTTCAAAATAATATCATGTGGGAAGAAAAAGGCAACACCCTCTATAAAAAATTTGAGTTTAATAATTTCTCTGAAGCATTTGCTTTTATGACGAGAGTGGCGATAGAGGCAGAAAAGATGAATCATCACCCGCTATGGACCAATGTGTGGAATAAAGTTGAAATATGGTTATCAACACATGATGCCGGAGATATTGTTATAGAAAAGGATAGAAAGCTGGCAGAAAGAATAGATGCATTTGCAAAATAAAACCGGAGAATAACCATTCCCCGGTTTCTCAACTTATTTAATAAACGTGAACCATTTTTGAAATAAAGACCCAACCGCCGGGACCGGTTTTTCTTCACCATTGATTGCTGAAATTAATCCCAGCAACCACAAAACAAAAATGGCGACATATAAGATCCACAAAAGTATTGCGCCTACTCCCAGGGTAACTATAACAAGAAATATTCCCAGGCACCACACAGCAATCCACGAAACAAACAAACCAAATGCTTGTCGTAAATGAAATACCGCAAGAGAAGATTTTACCGGTGAATTACTGTGCTGCACAAGAGCAACTATCCAGCCAATGACGGTTATATAGGATAACCATGCAATAGTTTTAGCATCCATGATGTATTTGGTTTTGGTGAATGATATTCCTAAGTTAGTTATACTATCTGCCAAAAGCAAAAAGAGAGGAGCTATTTTACCCACACCGTTTTAGCAGATTGAGTAATTATTTTTCCAACTGGAGATATAAATTTTTGCAATCCGCTTGAAACAAACAATTGCTTCACGTCATCAACAGCATTTTCTTTTACAGAAATAAGTAAACCTCCGCTGGTTTGTGGATCAGCTAAGAGAGCTTTCTGGTAATCACTCAGAGGTCCTATCTTATCACCATAGCTTGCCCAGTTACGATTTGTGCCGCCGGGAATAGATTTCGCATCAACATAAAATTTTAGGTCATCGATTATTGCAGGAATTCTTTCAAAATCTATCTCAGCGCTTACGCCACTTCCTTCTGCCATCTCTGTAAGATGACCCAGTAATCCAAATCCTGTTACATCTGTCATCGCTGACACAACATTCAGTTTTCCAAAAGCAGCCCCAATTTTATTCAACTGCATCATTTGTTTTGCAGCAATGGATTTATGTTCATCTTTCAATAACCCCTTTTTTTCTGCTGTAGTTAAAATACCCACACCAAGGGGTTTTGTTAAAAAGAGATAATCACCAACCTGTGCTGTATTATTTTGCTTTAGATGTTTAATATCAACAATACCATTTACGGCTAAGCCAAAAATTGGTTCGGGAGAATCGATACTGTGTCCTCCTGCTAATGGAATACCTGCTTCTTTACAAACAGAACGACCACCCTCAATTACTTTTTGTGCAATAGCAGCAGGGAGTTTATCAATTGGCCAGCCAAGAATTGCTATTGCTAAAACAGGGTTACCACCCATTGCATAAACATCACTGATAGAATTTGCGGCAGCAATTCTTCCAAAATCAAAAGGGTCATCAACAATAGGCATAAAAAAATCCGTAGTGGAAATTAATGCTGTTCCGTTTCCTAAGTCATATACAGCAGCATCGTCTTTACTGTGATTACCAACAAGAAGCTTATCATTATCCGGCATACTGATATTGCTCTGCAAAATTTCATCTAATACTTTAGGGGATATTTTACAACCACATCCTGCACCGTGAGAATATTGGGTCAATTTTATTTCAGTAAGAATGTCAACCATAGTTTGTTTTTAAAATAGCTATGCAAATTTTTCTATTTGTAACGAAGCAATTAACTGCTTGGCATTTTTGTTTTCATCAACAGCATCAAGGGGGATTTTATTAAGTAACGATTCTAGATTTTCCCTGTTGTGGAGGCCCCTGGTATACTGTTTATCATAATATTTTAACAAAATTTCAAAACAGGCGTAAAGATTTCCTTCCAGTAAATAATTAATGGCTGTTTTCATTTCCAGTCCGCCTAATTTTTTTTTAATGCGAGTAATTGCATTCACCATCTTTTCTTTATCTAATTTTCCATATTCATCCACAATATGTTTTAGTCTTTCTTCAAATGGAATTTCCATAAAGAAAAGAGAAGAAGAGCGCATATCATTCCAGAATGACTGGGGAATATTAACTAAGCCGAGTCGCTGGCTTTCATCTTCAAGCCAGATAGTAGAATCCTTTTTATTATCAAGCTCAACAGCTAAGATATTTTCAAACATTTCCTGTGAAGGCTGTGTCGGCATTCCAATGGCACCAAATGCTGAACCTTTATGATGGGCCAATCCTTCTAAATCAATCACTACTTCTCCTTTTTTTTCCAAGACCTTAAGTACATCTGTTTTTCCCGAACCAGTGTAACCGCCTAAAATTCTAAAGTGAAAATTTTGATTGAACGTATCTAATACACGATGACGAAATATTTTATATCCTCCCCCTAATGTATATACATCAAATCCATATAAATCTAAAAGCCAGGCCACACCCGAACTGCGCATCCCGCCACGCCAGCAGTGTACTAATACGGAATTGGTAACAGGTAATTTATATTTATCATTTGTGACAAGTTGTTTATTGCCAATTGCCAATCTTTTGCTGCATATTTTTTCAACCAACTCTACCATCATTTTCATCTTAGGACCAAAAAAATCCAACCCTATCTTAATGGCATCTTCACGGCCTTGTTGTTTATAGGCCGTTCCAACAATCTTTCTTTCCTCATCTGTAAATAATGGCAAACTATAAGCACCCGGAATATGGGCATGATTGTATTCTCCGGGACTTCTTACATCCAATACGGGTAAAGATTTGGATAATTCTAAAAACGTATCAATATCTATGCGCTTAACAGCCATAGATGCAATTTAGGTATTATAGAAATGATTGAAAAAGGAAAGCTATTAAAATCGATAACCTAACGCAAATCCCAATACCCTCGCTCCGTAATAAGTTCCTTTAGCGGTGGCAAACGCACCGGTTTTTGAAACAGTGGCGTTGACTGTATGACCCGGTAAATAATCTTTTACATATTTTTCAATATCATTTTTTACATCCTGCAGTTCCTGATCTGTTTTATCAGATAAATCTGTTACAGAGTTTACTTTAACTCTGTTTGCAAATACATAAGGGCCGGCCAACCAAATGTCAAGTGATAATTTTTGTGATAGCATATAATGGGCACCAAACTGTAATCCAACGCCCACACCTTTTTGGTTACCGGTAAAATCAATAACAATTGTTTTAGTTGGTGATTTAAAAGTGTATCGCCAATTGTTCAGGTTATTATTTTCGTAACGGGCAAATGGAGCCAGGTAAAATCCGTGCATTGCTCCTTTACCTAAATACAAACGTATTTCAGGTGTAATGGCATAGCCGCCCACTTTAGCATTGTTGACGAAATCAATAGCAACCCCATCAGAAAGGGTATCGAGAAAACTTTTAATCGTTGATTTAAATGGTATGCCAGATGATGGACGAAATTTTACTCCTAAAGCCAATGATACTTTATTGCTTAAAGCTCTTTCGTATTGAAATGAAAATGTGTTGGTAGCTAATGCTGACAGGTTTATTTTTACAATATTCCAATCACCGTCTCTTTCAACCTCCCTTGTCACCCGCTGGGCATAGAGAATATTGTTTAGTAACAGAAGTAAAAATAAAACACGCAGTTTCATACGATTTGGCTTTAAAAATTGTAATGCATAACGGGTTTTATGTGGATAAATTGCTTCGGGCAGCTATAAAAAAGCCGCTGAAAGAATCAACGGCCTTTGTTTTCTCATGCAAGCAGTACTTATTTGTTCATGGTAATCAAAAACTCTTCATTGTCTTTGGTTCCACGCATATGTTTTAATAAAAGGTTCAACGCTTCTTCACTGTTCATATCTGCCAGGTGATTACGCATTACCCACATTTTCTGCAATACATCTTTATCCAGTAACAAATCTTCACGACGGGTAGATGAACCCGTTAAATCAATAGCAGGGAATAAGCGACGGTTGGCTAATCTTCTGTCGAGTAATAATTCCATATTACCCGTTCCTTTAAATTCGTCGAAGATT
>JBLMVP010000142.1:0-4849 GCA_050256755.1 Sphingobacteriales bacterium
TATTGTTAAAGAAAGGATATGAAGTACACGGCATAAAAAGGAGGGCCTCCTTAATTAATACAGACAGGATTGATCATTTATACCAGGATCCCCACGAAAAGAATCTTCGGCTGATTTTGCATTATGGCGATCTTACTGATTCTACTAACCTCATCCGCATTATTCAACAGGTGCAGCCTGATGAAATTTATAACCTGGCTGCCATGAGCCATGTACATGTAAGTTTTGAAACTCCTGAATATACTGCCAACGCTGATGCTTTGGGTACACTTAGAATTTTGGAAGCGGTTAGAATATTAGGGCTAACTGAAAAAACAAGAATATACCAGGCTTCTACTTCTGAATTATATGGTAAAGTGCAGGAGATACCACAAAGCGAAACAACTCCTTTTTACCCCCGCTCACCTTATGGTGTAGCTAAAATGTATGCATACTGGATTACGGTAAATTACCGGGAAGCATATAATATGTTTGCAACGAATGGTATTTTATTTAATCATGAAAGTCCGCTGCGGGGAGAAACTTTTGTAACAAGAAAGATTACCCGTGGTGTTTCTGAAATAGCGCTGGGCTTAAAAGATAAATTGTTTCTTGGTAACATGAATGCCAAACGTGACTGGGGTCATGCAAAAGATTATGTGGAAGCAATGTATTTAATATTGCAGCAGGATATTCCTGAAGATTATGTTATTGCTACCGGCGCTACCACAACCGTAAGAGATTTTGTAAAAATGAGTTTTGCCCATTGCGGTATTGAAATAGCATTTAAAGGTGAACATGAAAATGAAACCGGTTATGTAGTGAAATGTACCAATCCGGATTATAAGATGGAAATAGGCAAAGAAGTAGTGTTTGTTGATAAACGTTATTACCGGCCAACTGAAGTAGATATACTGGTGGGGGATGCTACCAAAGCAAGAACTAAGTTGGGATGGATACCCAAATATGATTTGCAGGCATTAGTTACGGATATGATGACTTCTGACCTGGAATTATTCCGCCGCCGTATTGTATTACATGAGAGTGGATATAAAACGCTGAACCAATTTGAATAATGGAGAAAGAAGCTAAAATTTATATTGCCGGCCATAGGGGAATGGTTGGCTCTGCTATACACCGCAAATTGCTGAAAGAAGGTTTCACCAATTTTGCTTTACGTACTTCGGATGAATTAGACTTACGCAATCAACAGGCGGTTGCTGATTTCTTTCAAAAAGAAAAACCAGACTATGTTTTTTTAGCAGCTGCTAAAGTAGGAGGCATCCTGGCAAATAATACTTACCGGGCAGAATTCCTTTACGATAACCTGATGATTGAGAGCAATATCATCCATTCAGCTTATAAAAATGGGGTGAAGAAATTATTGTTTCTTGGCAGTTCCTGCATCTATCCCAAACTTGCTCCACAGCCTTTAAAAGAGGAATATTTGCTTACGGGCTTGCTAGAACAAACCAATGAACCCTATGCCATTGCAAAGATTGCCGGTATAAAATTATGCGATGCCTACCGCAGCCAGTATGGATGCAATTTCATCTCCGCCATGCCTACCAATCTGTATGGTCTCAATGATAATTACCATCCGCAAAACTCTCACGTAATACCGGGCTTAATCCGCAAGTTTCATGAAGCCAAAATACAACACAAACCTACAGTTGAAATATGGGGCACTGGTTCACCAAAGAGAGAGTTTTTATATGTAGATGATTTGGCAGATGCCAGTTATTTTCTAATGCAAAACTTTAATGAACCGGGATTGGTGAATATAGGAGTCGGAGATGACCTTACAATTAAAGAGCTCGCTGAAACCATACAGGAAGTAATTGGTTACACAGGACAATTACAATTTGACAGTTCCAAACCAGATGGCACTCCCCGTAAGCTGATGGATGTTTCCAAACTGCATGCAATGGGCTGGATGCATACCACTTCGCTCAGGAAAGGTTTACAACTTGCCTACGAAGATTTTAAAAGCAAGCAATAGTGTGCATTCCAAATTGTTGCTGGCTGATGGGCAAAATAACTGTTCAGAAGATTTCTTACTTGTACCGGGGAACAATATGCAGGTAGTGAATGATGTTAATACATTTACGTTCCGCAGGAACGTTTTGTAAGATAATTGCACAATACGTTCCTGCGGAACGTTAAACTAATTTTTCATTAACAGGGCTACCCTCAAAATGTTCCTGCGGAACAAGTAGCCCGCAGCTATAGTTTCCTACTGATTACTTCAGTTAAATGAAATCTGCCATTTGAAATGCTTCCCGACAATAACGGAATATTAATTTTCCTATCTTCCGTTTTAGTTTATACTAAAACAACTGTACATGAATATTAAGCAACGATTGATTGTTATGAACTTCCTGCAATTTTTTGTGTGGGGTTCCTGGTTAATTTCTTTGGGTGGATACCTTATAGTTACTTTAAAATTTAGCGGAAGCGTAGTAGGCAGTATATATGGCACAATGGGACTGGCTTCTTTATTTATGCCTGCCTTACTGGGTATAGTTGCAGACAGGTGGGTAAATGCAGAAAGGGTTTTAGGAATATGCCATATCGTTGGAGCCGGCTTATTACTTTATGCTTCTACGGTAAAGGATTCGCAAACAATGTACTTCGTAATGTTATTAAACTCTATGGCGTATATGCCAACCATTGCGCTTAACAATACCGTTTCTTATATAGTGCTGGAACAAAAAGGATTTAATATAGTAAAAGATTTTCCGCCAATAAGGGTATGGGGAACCATTGGTTTTATTGTAGCCATGTGGATGGTTGATTTAAGTGGATGGAATTTCAGCCCTTTGCAATTATACATCAGCGCCGGCTCCGGAATAATACTGGGTTTATATGCTTTTTCCATGCCTAAATGCCCGCCGGCGAAATCAAGCAAGAAAGGTTCCATACTTTCCTCATTGGGATTAGATGCGTTTGTGTTATTTAAAAGAACAAAAATGGCGGTATTCTTTTTATTCGCCATGTTATTAGGTGCTGCCTTACAAATCACCAATACATTCGGGAGTTCATTTCTTAACAGTTTTAAAGATAGTTACCCCGATTCCTTTGGAGTAAAACATCCTAATATTCTTATTTCCATTTCCCAGATATCCGAAACACTTTTTATTTTGACCATTCCATTCTTCCTGAGAAAATTTGGAATTAAAAAAGTAATGCTGATTAGTATGCTGGCATGGACACTGCGTTTTGGTTTATTTGGTATTGGTAATCCCGGCAGCGGATTAATATTACTCGTACTCTCCATGATTGTATATGGTATGGCTTTCGACTTCTTTAATATCTCCGGTTCCCTGTTTGTAGAAAAAGAAGCTGATATAAATATCCGTGCCAGTGCCCAGGGTTTGTTTATGCTGATGACTAACGGTATCGGCGCTTACCTGGGAGGATTCTTTAGCGGAAGGGTAGTAGATTATTTTACGAAAGTAAATGAAGCTACAGGCGATATTATTTCAAGAGACTGGCAAAGCATCTGGTTTACCTTTGCCGCTTATGCCCTTGTATTAGCACTTATTTTTCCCTTTGTGTTTAAATACAAACATAATCCGGCGGAGCTGGAGAACATACAGCATTAGTGTCATTTCGAACGCAGAGAGAAATCTGTTGAACAGATTTCTCAATCCTTACCATCACACAATATCCATTACTCCTTTGAAATAACGTTAATGTATTAGTTTTACTATCATTCAAAAACAATGAGACAAAAACTTAACTTAATAACTCTTGGTGTTGACAATTTTGAAAAGTCATTGGACTTTTACGAAAAAGGACTTGGTTGGAAAAAATCTGATAAGAGCATGGACGAACTGGCGCTATTCCCATTAGGTGGAATTACATTGGCTTTGTATCCAAGACAAGAACTTGCAGATGACGCAACTTTAAAATATCAGCCGACAGAATTCTCTGGGCTGACACTTTCATATAATGCAAAATCTGAAAAAGAAGTTGACGAAGTGTTAGAAAAAGTTGCAAAACTTGGTGCCACAATTATCAAACCTGCACAAAAAGTTTTTTGGGGTGGCTATAGTGGATATTTCAGGGATTTGGACGGGTATTTATTTGAAGTTGCCTTTAATCCTTTTTGGGAACTTGATGAAAATGACAATCTAAATCTGTAATTACAACTTCATCAACAATCAGAGAACTAATAAAAATTTCGTCAGTTGGTAAATCTATTTTATCCCCACAGGGTATCCCAAATATATTGTGCATGCATGCCCCTGCATAAAGTCCCAAACATTAACGGAAACCCCGTAAGCAGGCCTCGCTAACATTCAGCAGATCAACAAAACAAACCGGCAAACAAACAGAAGCTTTCCGGCAACAATAAAAAAAATCCATCTCAAAGCATTATTAATCCATTCCCGGCGAATGAAAGTGGTTGCACATTTGCAACTTCAATTATTACTATTATAATTTATACTTAAAAAATGTTTGAGAATATTAACACAGCATATAACCAGGTTTATCAGGAAGACAAACTTACTATTGGAATTTTCAATCCCCTGGAATCATATGGTGGAAGTGTTCCAACTATGGCAAACCAGGTTGAATTGGCTAAACGTGCTGAAGAAGCAGGCTTTTCGGCTTTGTGGTTTAGGGATGTGCCCCTGCATGTTCCTGCCATTTTACTGGTGTGAGCAGCAATATATCCCATATAAACAAAGGGGTCATAAATTTGTCCTGCATCACCAAAGGCAGGAACATGCAGGGGCACATCCCTAAACCACAAAGCCGCAAAACCTGCTTCTTCAGCACGTTTAGCCAGCTCAACCTGGTTTACCATAGTTGGAACACTTCCACCATATGATTCTAAGGGATTAAAAATTCCAATAGT
>JBLMVP010000143.1:0-6670 GCA_050256755.1 Sphingobacteriales bacterium
CAGGCTTGGTTTTGCCTATTATAGCAATCCTTATAAAGACAAAGCTTTAAAAGCAAACCGTATGCTGTTGAGTGGTGGTCTTGGATACCGGCATAAGGGAATGTTTATCGATTTAACTTATGTCCATAACATTTCAAAAGACATTAGCTTCCCATACATGCTTGAAGACAGGGCCAATACTTTCGCCTCATTGAAGCAGCAAAGAGGCAATATTGTAGCTACAATTGGCTTTAAATTTTAAAAATCGGAGAATTTTCATAGCTCTAATCGTAGTCTTTCTACGTAAATATACGATCTCCAGAATTGGTTAAAAGTGCCCGATTTAAACAGCATTTTTATAGTAGACTTCCCCTTACAAATTGAATTACAGGAATTTATAGGAATACGAAAATCTAAACTTTAAATCAAAAAAAATTACTATTGCCTTATTTGATTGCTGGAAATACTTTAGCAGTATTAACCACTATTGCTGAATGAAGAAAATCATTTTTTTAGTAGTAACAACAGCTTGTAAAAAAGAAAAAACTTTTGAATCAATATTTTTAATATAGACGAGTTTACCAAAGTGGAAAATCCAGTATCCTTTTATCTCTCAAACCAACGGCTGCTTTTGATTAGGTGGAGTTACGGATGTCATCAGGGCAGGGACCTATTGCCAATGAAATGTATTTGATTAGAGCCTCAGTGGGTAAAAAATGGATTTAGAAGGTGCCTGCCTTGATTTGACTGACTATTTACCAATCCAGGAAACCGGTTTGCAGAAAATTGTACACCACTATACTTTTTTAATTACGAAAGGCTGTTAAAAACAAACAGGTAACAGTTTATAATTCATTCAACAAATTAAAAGAATTTTTAAGAAATGCAGACAGCGAAGGAGACGCAGCTATTATTGCCCTTGCTTATGGTCATGAATTTGATTACAACAATAAAGAAGTGGCGGGAATTAGAAAAGCAACGGATGGATACAAAATTATTTGCAGGAAAAAAGTGAGGAGCCGCAGCTCATCCAGTACAACCAATTTTGATTATCCGTTTCAGCAGAAGAAATTATTACAAAAAAAAGAAGTTATATACAGTACACTAGATGCTTGCATCTAAAAAGAAAACCAGGGATACAATATCTGACATCGAAAACCAGTTAGTAGAAGTATCTTTTTTGAACCACGTCATTTGCCTCTTGGCATAATGACGTGTGTTTTTTTTAATATCCTTCACCGCTTCTTCGTATGTTTTAGTCCCATCTATCCATTCAAACAATTCTTTATAACCTACTGTTTGTAATGCATTGAGTTTCCTGAAAGCTTTTAATGATTTCACTTCATCAGCCAATCCTTCTTTCATCATCACATCAATTCGGTGAGCAATATTCCTGTGCAATTCTTCTTTCGGTAATTCCAATCCAATCTTAATAATATTAAAATTCCTGATGACTTTATTATTTTTTTGAAATTCCCTGATAGATTTACCCGTTGATAATTTAACCTCCAGTGCCCGCATCAACCGTTGAGGGTTCTGAATTTCACCTGCTGAAAAATATATTGGATCGTTTTCTTTTACCTGTCGTTGTAACCATTCCAGTCCATTATCAGAATAAGATTGGAGAATATTGCTGCGAATAGAAACATCTATGTCAGGTATTTCATCAATACCATAACAAAATGCATTGATATACAACCCTGTCCCCCCTACTACAATGGCCACATCATTTGTTTTAAATATTTCTTCAACGGCATTTAAAGCATACTCTTCAAAGACTCTCGCATTTACATCTTCGTATATTGAATGCGAGTTGATAAAATAGTGTTGAACTTCTTCCAATTGTTCAATGGAGGGCTTAGCTACCCCTATTGAAATTTCTTTAAAACATTGGCGGGAATCTGCAGAAATAATTTTTGTGTTATACTTTTTGGCCAAATCAATGGCTACGGATGTTTTACCAACTGCAGTTGGCCCAACAATTATGATACAGGTTTTTTTCTTCTCCCGGGGAGAAGGCATATTTTCTTTCATATTAGTTTTTTGAGTTTGTAAAGAACTCTTTATCCTAATTATTAAATTACATCTTCTCCAAATTCCTCTCCGCCGGTTTCTTCTTCTTCGCCTAAACTTTCACCATCATCTTCTCCCTCCTCACCAAAACCTTCCGCACCTTTACTTAAATCATATTTCTCTTCCATCTCTGCCAGCTTATCTCCTACCAGCCCTTTAGTTCCGTATTGACTTGGGCCAATTCCTTCTGTACGAATTACGGTTGGATATACCAGCTTACCGGATTCTTCTTTTGATACACTAATGAGCTCTACTAAAAAAGTCCAGTTTTTATTAAAATCGTAGATATAAATAAATTTCTGGTTAGGGTCACGGATTTCAGAGCCAATGGAAGTATCCTCCATGAGTAATGGTTCAGCCGCATAATTCTTGTCATACTTTTCTAAAGTAATTTCTCTTCCCCTCTGCCATTTATCATTGCTGCGGTGGAAAGTCGCTTTATGTTTATTGTCAAACTCGTATGATTTTAAAATAGTATCATGAAGTTCCCTGAAGTTTTGGGTATGCTTAATAGCAATATCCCTGTAAACTGCATCGTCTTCTTCCCAATAAATCCTGAATTTTAGTACAGCCATTGTTCTGTGTCTTTCTTTAAATGATTAACAAAAATAATCTTTTTACTTAACTGGCTGAAGTTTTAGCTCTTTTGCTATTTCCAGCATAAAATGATAGGCAGCTTCATAATTATTAGGTATTATACCATCCAGTATAGCTTCGCGGATAGCGTTTTTTATATCCCCAACCGGTCTTGATGGTGATAACCCGAAAGTTTCCATTATTAATTCGCCACTGATAGGAGGTTGCCAGTTACGCAGATGATCTTTTTCTTCCACTTCTTTGCAACGCTGGCGTACCATTTCAAAATTTTCCAGGAAACGTTTTACTTTAATTTTATTTTTCGAAGTGATGTCTGCATCACACAAAGTCATTAAAGAATCAAAATCATCACCGGCATCAAATAGTAAACGGCGGATAGCAGAATCTGTAATATTTTCTTTTGTTAAACTGATGGGCCTTAGATGAAGTTCTACCATTTTCCTGACAAATTTCATTTCTTCATGGAGTGGAAGTTTTAGTTTAGAAAATATTTTCGGCACCATTCTTCCTCCAATTACTTCATGCCCATGAAATGTCCACCCATGCCCTTCTTCAAATTTTTTAGTAGCCGGCTTACCTATATCATGTAAAATTGCTGCCCATCGTAACCACAAATCATCCGTATTGGTACTGATATTATCCAGCACCTGTAAAGTATGATAGAAATTATCTTTATGCCCTTTCCCATCTATATATTCTGCCCCGGCTAAATCAACCATTGGAGGAAAAATAATTTTCAACAACCCGCTTTTATATAATAAATCAAAACCTACCGACGGCCTTGGCGATAAAATAATTTTATTCAGTTCATCCGTTATTCTTTCCTGGGAAATAATTTTTATTCTTTGAGCTCCTTCTTTTATGGCAGCAAATGTTTTTTCATCAATAATGAAATTAAGCTGTGTGGCAAACCGGATGGCTCTCATCATCCTCAATGGATCATCACTAAAAGTTTGTAATGGCTCTAACGGAGTTTGAATCAATTTTTTTTCCAAATCACCTACACCATTGAATGGATCAATTAAATCGCCATAGTTTTCTTTATTTAAACTGATGGCCATGGCATTAATGGTAAAGTCTCTCCTATTTTGGTCATCTTCCAAAGTACCGCTTTCCACTTCCGGTTTACGGCTTTCTAAACGGTAACTTTCTTTTCTTGCCCCCACAAATTCAATATCATAATCTTCCACTTTAATTTGTGCGGTCCCAAAATTTTTAAAAAAGTTTACCGTTGGTTTGGGTTGAAACAATTCAGCTACTGCCTCTGCCAAAGAAATGCCATCACCCACACAAACAATATCCATATCCTTAACGGTACGACCTAAAATTTTATCCCGCACAAAACCACCAACAAGGTAAGCGGAAACGCCTGCCTGCATTGCCGCCGAAGCAATTTTCTCCAGTAGTAATAATTCTTTATCGTTACAATTAATATACATTGAAGTTCAAAAATACAGAAACGGTTGGTGTGAAAATAAATGAAAAATCAGCGGACCAGCTCTTTGTAAACATTCATCACTCCTGCTGCGCATTTTTCCTGTGTAAACTGGTGGGCATGACGCCAACCCCTGGTTCTCATATCATCAGCAACTTCTGTGTTGTTTATGATCGTGTACATGGCATCAGCCATTTGATTTTCATTAAAAGGATCAACATATATGGCTGCATCTCCGCCGGTTTCGGGAAGACAGGAAAGATTTGTAGTGATAACAGGCAACTTACTCCATAAAGCTTCCAGTACAGGAATTCCGAATCCTTCAAAGATGGAAGGATAAATCATCGCTGTTGCCATTTGATAAATAGCAGGAAAATCATTCGCGGAACGAAAAGACGGTAAAGATTTGAGAGATTCCTTTTCTGAAAGAAAAATTATTCGCTCTGATAAACTATTTTCTTTTATATATGCTTTCACTTTTTCTTTATAACTGCCACCATCACCAATTACCACTAACGGAATAGGTGATTTTTCTTTCAACTTATTTATTGCTTTTACGATAGTTAATAAATTTTTACGTTCAATGATTGAACCAACGTACAGGAAAAATTTTTCTGGTAATTGGTATAAGCTACGGATACGTTTTTTTTCTTCACTACTTACTTCAATTCCAAAAGATGGATTACAACTTTGATAGCAAACAATAATTTTTTCTTCTGGTATTTTATAAAATTCAATGATATCTCTTTTGGTTTGCTCACTGATAGCAATTATCCTGTCAGCATGTTTACAGGAATACCTGAATTTCTTCCGGTAAATAAAAACATCAATGGCATTGTACTGTTCCGGGTATCTTTCAAAAATTAAATCATGAATGGTAACCACTGATTTAATACCTGTGTTGTGAATACCTGCTGGTATTTCATGACTCAGGCCATGATACAGATCAATCTTTTGTTCCAGTAAATCTTTCTTTACCCAGCTGCTACGCCAGGCTGATCGAAATAAACTGGAAGGAAACGTTTGTGGTGTAATAGTACAAATAGCAGGATATACTGATGTATCATACATATCCGTTTGCCTGGGAGCAAATAAAAAATATTCTTCGTGCGGGTAAAATTTCGCCAACGAAGAAATTAACGTCCGGCTGTAATGACCAAGACCGGTATTGTTTTGATATGCTCTTTTTGCATCAAATCCTATGCGCATGAATTACCAGATTGACCGCAATATATTAAAAGCAATCGTAGCAATGCCTGGTACACATTAAAAGTTCAGTAAAAGCGAATTAAAATTTATATGTCAGTTCCAGCTCAGCAAAAAAATGATTAGACAAACCTTCTTTAATAATGCCCTGGTCTGTCTGTATTGAAGCAGGATTTACCGGAACAGCATAAATTGGGATAAATTTTATTTTAAACTTATCAGCAGTATAACTCAATGGAAGACTGAATTCATAATCCATTATTTTAAACCGGGCAGCTTCAATAATTGATGTAGTTGCCGGTGTTGTAGTAGTTCCTGTTCCGCCGCTGCTACCCCGTCCCCGTCCCCTCTTATTCGCAATACCGGCATTAACCGCACGCCCCGATTTATAATACTCGTTATAATAATTTTGTGAGCCTGCATTAAATTTTATAGTTGGCACCATCTCAAACTTTTCTTTTTTATCCACGATACTTTTACTCAACCCGGCTTCTGTTATAAAATCACTTTTTGAACTTATGCTGACCCCTGCCCCGGCATTGGCAGTAATCCATCCAAAATTATAAGAACCATAAGTCCCTATTCCAGTATTTACCTCAGCATTTACAGCATAACTGTCTCCGCTATAAAAATATTTACCAGCATAAAATCCGCCGTAAAATTTATCCTTAATACTATAATCATAGCCTGCTTCTATTGTTATCAAATCAATCCTGTTCGCTCCGTTATTAGGTTGATAAGATGCGCCTCCGGTAATATAAACTCCCGATTTATGATAGTAACCGATAGTTGGTGTTATATACGAGACGGTCGCAGAATCTTTTCTGCCGAGATATACATTATCTGACAAATATTTTATTCCAGCCTGGAAATAGGATTTATCTTTTTGATTTGTTTCCGAATCCTGCGAATAAACAGCATTCACACCTACGATTAAAAGAAAGAAAAAACTAATACTCATTTGTTTCATAGCTCAGAATTATGGAACAAAATTACTCACGAACCCCAATTTTCACAATCTGATTTGTCAATGAAATGCAAATAATCGCTGACGGGTGAATATTTAATAGTAAAACAGCTATTCTTTACCAGGAAATAAAAATAGGATTTGCCATCCATGCTTTAAGTTTGCAAAAAACTAAGCAATGGAGTTACAAAAGTTGATTCTGGAAGCATGGGGTAACCGTGATTTATTAAAGGATTCGAAATACAGCGATGCTGTTCGGGCTGTTATAGAAGAAGTGGATAAAGGAAGATTGAGAACAGCTTCTCCCTCTCAAAATGGCTGGCAGGTGAATGAGTGGGTAAAACAGGCTATTCTCCTGTACTTTGGTATACAACAAATGCAAACATGGGACGTAGCGCCATTTGAGTTTTATG
>JBLMVP010000144.1:0-9430 GCA_050256755.1 Sphingobacteriales bacterium
TTCCAGTATAACCAGATTAGTGACAGTAGTAAAATTGTGGCTAATCCTTCTGCTAATTCAACGGTTGGTTATATAATGCTAGATGGATTATTACCCGGTAAAAACTATTTGTGGACAGCAGATCTGACAAGGCGTCTTTCCAATAATATTGAATTGAATTTTCAATATGAAGGAAGAAAGGCGGGAACAGCCAATACCGTTCATATTGGCAGAGCTACCTTAAGAGCATTATTTTAAAAGGAGACAATACTGTAAATAAAAACCCCTTGCATTGGCAAGGGGTTTTTAATATGAATGAAAAAGTCTTTCTTAGCTGAATAATCCGCCTTTTTTCAGGCCTTTGGTAGCTTCACCAATTTTAAAACCATTGTTATACACTTCAATTTTGTAATCACCTTTTGCAAATTTGCTGTTAGGTTTCCATGTAACATTTACGGTGGCTTTCTGACCGGTAGTAAATGTTACTGTTTGTTTTTGTGTAAACACTTTTTCGCCTTCTTCCCTTGCTGTAAACTTACCTGAACCAAGCGTTTCATTAGAAATTACTTTTCCTTCGGGGTCTGTAATAACAACAAACACTTCTTTATCTCCTGCATCAGCAATACGGTTGTACACATCAAAGCTTACTTTTAATTTATCAACTTTTTTAGCAACTGTTGTTTCTTTTTCACGACCACTGCCTTTTTCATTGATTGCAACGATATTGATATTAGAAGCATTTAATGTAGAAGCAACATCTACTTTTTCTTCCAGTTTAGTTTTTGTTTCTGTTAACTGCGCTTTCTCTGTAGTTAATTGCTCCTTCTCTGTTGTTAATTGCTGTTTGTCCTGTGTTAATTGTAAATTTTCACCTTTTAATTTTTCTATTTCTACTACATAACCATCAATGCGGCCGTTTAAGTCTGCAATTAATTGTTTTGCTTCCCGGAGCTCAGCTGCTGTGGCATTTTGTTTAGTCAGCAATTCTTTGATGCGTCGGTTTTTGGCATTAAGGTCTGCCTGGTCTCTTTTTAAGAGACTGTCAAGCTTGGCATTTTTGCCGGTCATTTCATCCAGGCGGGTTAAAGCCGCATTGTATTCAGTTTGAATAGAGTTTTTCGCAGAGTCAAGATTGGTGATTTGCAGGTCTTTAGCTGCAACGGTTTCATTATGTTTGGTTTTATCCCAAATGATATAACCCCATGAACCCAGCAATAAAAGGGTTAATAAACCATAGATAATTACTCTGTTGTCTCTTTTTTTAGGCGGTTCTGCCTGTGGGTTGGCAGAAGGATAGTTTGAATAAGCCATATTTCTGTTTTTATTTGTTTAAATTTAGATTCAAAATTTCGTGCCAAAAATGTGAAGCTAACATAGGGTGCGGAACTTGTAATCAAGTTTTTTACATTTCAGAACCTTGTCAATTTCTACATTATGAAACATATGCTTGTCCTGGATATTGAAACAGTACCACAATATTCCTCTTTTGCTCAACTAAGTTCCCCCTGGCAGGAACTATGGTGCGACAAAATTTCCAAAACCATGCCAGAAAATTATTCTCCCTCAGATTCTTACCTGCAAAGAGCCTCTATTATGGCCGAATTTGGTAAAGTTATCTGTATTTCTACTGGTATTTTTTATGAAGATAAAGGTAACAGATTATGTTTTAAATTAAAGTCTTTAGTTGGTGATAATGAGGCTGAAATATTAAAACAATTTGTTGAGTTAGTAAATTCATACAGCCGTTTGCACAAAGATTTTCAGTTTGCAGGGCATAATATAAAAGAATTTGATATTCCTTACATCTGCCGCAGGCTGGTTATAAATAATATGGGTTTACCCGACTATTTGCAATTAAGTGGCAAGAAACCATGGGAAACACAAATGACGGACACTTTACAGCTATGGAAATTTGGTGACTATAAACATTATACTTCTTTAAAATTGATGGCGGCCTGCCTGGGCATTGATACGCCCAAAGAAGATATGGATGGAAGTATGGTGCGGGAAGTTTTTTATGAGCAAAACGATTTGCCCCGGATTACGGAATATTGCCAGAAAGATGTAATTACAGTTGCACAGATTTTGCTCCGCTTACAAAATCTTCCATTAATGCCTGCTGAAAATATTTTTGTTGTTTGATTTATTAAGTTTCCGGGTCTGAGTTCTAAGTTTTAGGTTTGCGAGCCCGGAATTTAGAACTTTGTATTTTGGACTTCTTGATTTATGAGTGTAGAAAAAATTATTGCTGATTGGAAAAAGAAATCTTTCCGGCCCATTTACTGGCTGGAAGGAGAGGAAGATTATTTTATTGACCAGGTTGTTGAGTATGCCGAACATAATATTCTTAGCGAATCAGAAGCGGGATTTAATTTGAGTGTATTTTATGGTAAGGATGCCAACTGGGCGGAGGTAGTAAATGCCTGCATGCGTTATCCCATGTTTGCCGAAAGACAGGTAGTATTGTTGAAAGAAGCACAACAGATGCGTGATGTGGAGAAGCTGGAATCTTATGTAGAAAATCCTCTGGCATCTACCGTTTTCGTTGTTTCATATAAGGAGAAAAAAGTTGATGGCCGGACCAAATTTGCCAAACTGCTGAAAGAAAAAGGAGAATTTCTTTCCACAAAAAAAATGTACGATAATCAGTTGCCTAACTGGACCAATGAATTTGTTCAAAGCAGGGGATTTTCCATTCAGCCCAAAGCCTTGCAATTGTTGGTAGAGCATATTGGTAACGATTTAAGCCGTATTGTGAATGAAATTGACAAACTGCTGATTAATCTTGGAAAGAGAAAAGAAATTACGGAAGATGACATAGAAAACTATGTTGGCATTAGCAAGGAATACAATGTATTTGAATTGCAGCATGCCTTAATGCAAAAAGATTTATCACGTGCCATTCAAATTATACAATATTTTGAAGGAAACCCCAAAGCAGCGCCTATTCAGCAGGTATTGCCGGTGCTTTATAATTTCTTCAGTAAAGTATATATGGTTTATGGTTTGCCATCCAACGATGATAAAACCATTGCTGCAGGTCTTGGCGTTAATCCGTATTTTGTAAAAGATTATAAAACAGCATCTCTTAATTATGATTTCATGGCAGCACAAAAGGCGTTGTTATTATTACATCAATATAATTTAAGAAGTGTTGGCGTAAACGATACCGGAACTTCTGATGCGTCTTTACTTAAGGAATTGGTTTATAAGATTATTAATTGATGATTGCCACTTTCCCAGTTTTTTTGTTCCTTATTTTTCATTCCTCATTTTTGTCAATTGTCTATTCACCATTGCCGAAAAACAGTTATTTTCGCAGTTCGCAAAACCTGACAGATTATGGCATTGATGAAGTCGATATCCGGCATCCGCGGAACGATAGGCGGCAAACCTGGTGAAACCCTTTCCCCCCTTGATGTAGTGAAATTTACCGCAGCTTTTGGTACTATGATTGCCGATGGTAACAGTAATAAAAAAATTGTGATTGGCAGAGACGCACGTATTAGTGGCGAAATAATTAAGAATTTGGTAATTAGTACCCTAAATAGTTTGGGTCTGGATGTAATTGATTTAGGATTGAGCACTACCCCAACGGTTGAAATAGCAGTGAAAATGGAAAAAGCTGCGGGAGGAATTATTCTTACTGCAAGCCATAACCCCAAAGAATGGAATGCATTAAAGTTGTTAAACAGTGATGGGGAATTTATTTCAGCAGAAGAAGGGAAAAAAGTATTGCAATTAGCAGAAAAAGAAGCTTTCAAATTTGTGACAGTTGATAAATTAGGTGCCTGCATTTCAGATGATTCTTATTTGCAAAAACATATTGATGCCATCCTGGATTATGAACTGGTAGATGTGAAAGCAATAAAGAAAAGAAAATTTAAAGTAGTGGTGGATGCCATTAACAGTTCAGGCGCCATTTATGTTCCAGCTTTATTAAAAGCATTAGGTGTGGAAGAAATAACTGTATTAAATGCTGAACCAAACGGAAAGTTTGCCCACAATCCTGAGCCATTGCCAGAGCATTTAAGAGAGTTGAGTAATGAAGTAAATAAGCAAAGTGCGGATTTAGGCATTGCTGTTGACCCGGATGTGGACAGGCTTTGTTTTGTTTGTGAAGACGGCTCCATGTTTGGTGAAGAATATACATTGGTGGCCGTGGCAGATTATGTATTGAGCAAAATACCGGGTAACACCGTTAGTAATATGTCAAGTACCCGTGCATTAAAAGATGTAACCATAAAAAATGGCGGAGAATATTTTCCCAGTGCTGTAGGTGAAGTAAATGTGGTAAAAAAGATGAAGGATGTTAAAGCTGTAATTGGAGGAGAAGGTAATGGAGGTATTATTGTTCCTGATTTTCATTATGGCCGTGATGCGTTGATTGGAATCGGTTTGTTCCTGTCTCATTTGGCCAAATCAAAAAAAAGCATAAAGCAATTGCGTAGCGGCTATCCTGATTATGTAATGAGCAAAAACAAAATTGAACTGGAAAATGGATTTGACCTGAAAAAGATTTTTGATAAAATAAAGCAGAAATATAAAAATCAGCCTATCAATACTGAAGATGGAATTAAGATTGAATTTGATACCGATTGGGTACATCTCCGTCCCTCCAATACAGAACCTATTATCCGAATCTATTCTGAAAGTAATTTTGAAACCACTGCACAGAATATTGCCCACAGGCTTATGCAGGATATCAGGGAGTTTATGTAAAGCAGAAGAAGCTGCGGGCCGTTAACTCCGTGCTGCCAGCTATTGTGAAGAAGGCTTATATTTGCACCATTTTATAACAAAACGTATTTAAGCTCCGCCAGCTGGCGGATTTGGGGGTATGAACCGTATTTATTTTGATAACGCTGCTACAACATCACTCGAACCGCAAGTACTTGAGGCGATGATGCCATATATGACGGAGAAATTTGGCAATCCATCTACCATTTATTCTTATGGAAGAGAAAGCAGGCTGGCTATAGAAAATGCCCGCAAGAGTGTGGCTAAAATTTTAAATGCTCACCCGGCTGAAATATTTTTTACCAGTGGTGGTACAGAAAGTTCTAATACAGCTATCACCGCTTCAGTAAGAGATTTGGGCTGTACCCATATCATCACTTCTCCAATAGAACATCATGCCACACTGCACACTGTTGAATATTTAAAAAATAAAGGTGAAGTTGAACTAAGTTACGTAAAAGTGCTGCCCAATGGTCATATTGATTTGGATGACCTGGAAAAATTATTGGCGGCTTATGAAGGCAAAACACTGGTTACTTTAATGCATGCCAATAATGAAATTGGAAACATACTGGATATAAATGCTGTGGGAGGATTGTGCAAATTATATGGCGCCATTTTTCATTCAGATACAGTACAAACTGTTGGGCATTTCCCATTTGAATTAAGAAATACACCGGTACATTTTATTACGGGAGGCGGACATAAATTTCATGGACCTAAAGGAGTTGGTTTATTATACATCAATGAAAATGTACACATCAGTCCATACATACACGGAGGTTCACAGGAACGTAATATGCGGGCAGGTACAGAAAATCTTTATGGAATAGTAGGTTTTGCCAAAGCATTGGAATTAGCTACGGCTAATTACGAACAGGATTCAGCTCAAATTGGTACACTCAAATTGTACATGATGGATGAGTTGAAGAAAAATATTAAAGGTGTAGCATTTAATGGTGACCCGATGGGAAACAGTTTATACACTGTGTTAAGTGTTTCCTTTCCCAAAACAGAAAAATCAGAAATGATTTTATTTAATCTTGATATCAATAATATCTGTGCATCCGGTGGAAGCGCCTGCACTTCCGGTGCTGACCAGGGCAGCCATGTAATAAGAGCAATTAACAATAACCCCAACCAGGTAACTGTTCGCTTTTCTTTCAGTAAACACAATACAAAAGAAGAAGTAGATACAGTTGTGGAAAAGTTAAAAGAGATGATATAATTGTTTAACCGGTTTATTTTTTATAATCCTCTTCATTTATTTTCACTAATAATTAATTATACCCTAAGCAGCATTTAAAAGGTTCTTAAAGTCTGACATTATATGCTCCTAATGGATAGAAAAATGGATAGTGATTTTATTTCATCATTACACAAAATTGTTAGTTTATTTTTTTTCGTTTTACTGTTTGGCAGTTTGACACAGTATTCGTTTTGTCAGTTTCAGCAGATTGAGCATACCCATGGTTCAACAATATCTTCTACCAACGCTATTTTCCTTGACGACTTATTTAAGCAGCCCTACAAGCAGAATGTTAATCCGGATGTTAAAGGCAGCCCCTTTTTTATTGATGACTGGAAATACGCTGATCTTATATTAAAAGGAGGACAACGGTTTAACAGGATTAAAGTAAGGCTTAATCTTTTTACACAGGAATTAAATTATTTAGCATCTGGAAATACGGAAATAACTTTAAAAGATGGGATTATTGCCAGAATGATTTTGTATGATACTTCCGAAGCGGGATTGCCGGTTATTCGCCAATTTATTTCAGGTATTCCTGTAGTGGATAAAGACACCAGTTTCCCTTTTTTTGAATTGATAACTGAAGGGAAGGCTTTATTGTTAAACCTGGATAAAAAGAAAATTAATGATGCCAAAGATGCACTTAGCCAGACCGGGGGAAAGGAATTTGTTAATTCAGTATCCCTTTATATTTTGATAAGTAATGAATTAAGAAAATGTGATAAGAGCAATGATTTTTTTATAAACATATTTGCAGATAAAAGAGATAGCATTGAGAGTTTTATAAAAGTTCGCAGACTTAAATGCAGAAATAGGGAAGATGTAATTAATTTAGTTCAATACTATAATACACTTTAAATATTTTTTCCTGCTTTGTTTAATCAAGATTTTTTAAACCTGTTTTATATATCTCAAACCAACCAGTACAGACTAAGGCTACAAGAATACAAATCAGGTAGTGAGCAGCATTGATATTTGTTAACTGAAACAATTGCTGCACTGGTATAATAAAATAGATGGAAGAAAGAAATATAGCTGATACAATAAAAACCAAAGGAACCAGTGAATTTTTATACCGCACTGTTTTTGCAAGAGTTTCATCAAAAGAACGGTTAACAAAAGTGAGAAAGATATTACTATAGATAAGTGTTGTGAAAACAATAGTCCGGATATATTCAATTGGGTAGTTGTCTTTCAAAAAATAATAGTAGAGTATTAATAAACCTGCGGTAATGATAATTCCCTGTACTATGCTTATTAATAGTTCTTCGCCCGAGAACATATTCGCAGTTCTTTCCCTGGGATTTTTTTTCATAATCTCAGCTTCCACCGGTTCTTTTTCAAAAAAGATGGAACAGGTAGGACCCATAATTAATTCTAAAAAAATAACGTGAATAGGGGTGAAGATATTCGGAAACTTCCATCCAAGTATCAATGGTAAAGATGCGGTTAAGATGATGGGTATATGAATGGAGATGATATAGCGAACTGCTTTTTTCAGATTGTTATAGATTTTTCTTCCCTGCTGAATAGCAATCGTAATTTTTTCAAGGTTATCATCGGTTAAAATTAAATCAGCAGCTTCCTTAGCAATTTCCGTTCCTTTTTCACCCATTGCAATACCAATATGCGAGGACTTTAGTGCAGGAGCGTCATTAACACCATCACCCGTCATGGCAACAATTTCACCGTTGGCTTTAACAGCATCAATTACTTTTAATTTAGCATCAGGAAACATTCTTGCATAAATATTTATTTCTTTAACCACATTTTTTAATTCGGCTTTTGAAAGCTTCATTACTTCATACCCGGTAATAAATTTTTCACAATCCCTTATACCAACCTGTTTGGCTATGTTGATAGCCGTTTCTGCATAATCACCGGTAATTAATTTGATAGTAATACCTGCTTCATACCATTGATTAAATACTGTGTCAATATTTTTCCTTGGTGGGTCATATAAAGCTAATAGTCCTTCAAACTTCCAGTTGAAATTATCCTGCTCAACCGGATAATCACCTTCGTGTTTAGCGCTGCATGCAGCAATAACCCGGTGTCCCCCTGTAGCCATATTCACTATTATTTTATTCATTTTAGCTATAATAGCTTCGTCAACTTTACAAATTTTAAGAATTCTTTCCGGTGCACCTTTGGCCGCTATCACACAGGTATTATCCCATTCATACACATGTGTCATCATAGGGAGTTGTCCACTTAGGGGATATTCATAAATTAATTTAAGCGGATTTTCTTTTGTTATGTCAAAGTGCTGTTCATAAGATTCCACAATTGCTTTTTCCATTGCATCAAAAGGGCTGGCTTCGCTGGCTAGCCTTGCATATCTTAAAACATTTCTATTCTTCAGATGAGTGTTGGTCTTTAAATCTTCAAGCAATTCTGTTTCATAATCATAAATGGTTTTTACCTGCATTTTGTTTTCGGTGATAGTGCCGGTTTTATCGAGGCAAATAACACTAACGGCTCCTAAGTTTTCTATTGTTTGCGGCTGACGGGTAATGATTCCTTTTTTAGCCATATAATAAGCGCCTAACGCCATAAAAGAAGAAAAGGCAACTGGAATTTCTTCCGGTACAGCTGACATGGCCAGCGTTAATCCAAATAATAAACTTTGCACCAGGTTTTTTGTGTCGAGGTAATTAACAAACCAAATTGTAACAAAAGCAATAAGCCCAAAAAATGCCATAAATTTTACAAAGCGGCCAATTTGGTTTTGCAATAAGGTTTTAGAGGAAGATATTGTACTGATTGACTTACCTAATTTACCCAGCACGGTATTACTGCCAATAGCAGTAATCTGTGCATAACATTTTCCCGAATTGATTATCGTGCCCTGGAATAACTGATTATGATCCTGCGAAATATTTTTGTCTGCAGGAATAGATTCACCGGTGAGGATAGATTCATTTACCGTTAAATCATTTTGCTGAATAATAATTGCATCAGCAGGAATCCTGTTGCCCTCCTCTAAAATTATTATATCACCCGGAACTAAATCCTCACTAAGAATTACCTGTTCTTTTCCGTCTCTGAATGCCGTAATTTTTGGCTCAGTAAATTTTTTTAATTCGGTCAGGGCTTTTGTACTTTTTGTTTCCTGGTACAGGGAAATAGCGGTAACAATTGCCATTGCAATCAGCATCATGGTGCCTTCTCTATATTCGCTCAGGATAAAATATGCTGCACAGGCTACAGACAGCATTATAAACATTGGCTCCCGTATAATATCAAGCAGGATATGTTTTATTCTTCTTGATTTTTCAGCTTCAAAGAGATTTTTACCGAATTGCTGCTGTAATAGCAGAACTTGTTTTTCTTCTAAGCCTTTTAATTGATAGGTATGTACGTTATTTCCTGTCATTTTAAAAACTCCATTTTAAACGGATAAAGCACCTGTGATTTACTCCTTCAAACGATGAATTTATTTTAGTAAAGAAAGAT
>JBLMVP010000145.1:0-4930 GCA_050256755.1 Sphingobacteriales bacterium
CCTGCGGCACCAGGGAACTACAGCTCAAGAATTTAACTACAGCACAGCAATTAACTATAGTATTTCAAATGCCGCAGGGTTCTTAACTCACACAATAGCCACAAAGAAACCCTGCGGGAAAGGGAGATAAAATTTCAATCGAATGAAATTCCCCCAGTTGGAGGGTATTGGTTTGTATTATTATAATTGTTTTTTATTATAATTATATAATTGTTTTATATTATATATATGTTGTAGCTTCAATATCCCGAATAATTCCGCTCATGAAATAAATTTCCGCAATCTATAAGAGCTAAAAATTCTTTTAATTCAAAATTTATTATCATGAAACAATTAACCAAATCTGCCGCATGGCTCACGGTGCTGAGCCTGATTTTTTTTATTTCCTGCCAAAAGCAAATTGACAAACCTTATTCTCAGCAGCAATCGCAAGAAGTAGCGGCTGCAAATAAAAACAAGGAGCATGGCCATTTACAACAAACAAAAACATTTTCTTCAGATGTTGTTGTCAGTTGGATCAACATGCAACTCCAAATGAACAAAGCGCCGCTACCAGCCGGTACAGCTGGCCAGGCCAACGATCGATGTATGGCATACTGCGGGATTGCCCTTTACGAATCAGTCGTTCCGGGCATGCCAGCTTATCAATCACTCACAGGTCAGCTAACAGATTTTCCTGCAATGCCATCGACCGAGCCAGGTATGGCATACCATTGGGCAGAAAGTGCTAATGCTGCACTAGCAGAAATGAACAAAAGACTTTTTCCGGCAACTTCGGCGGCAAACAAAACTGCCATGGATAACCTTGAAAATTCTTTCAAAGCAACCTATGCTACTGAAGTGGATGCAGCAACTTTGGAACGTTCCAGAGTATTCGGAAAAGAAGTAGCAACAAGAGTTTTTAATTGGGCTGCTACTGATGGTTCAGCGAATGTAAACCCACCATATGTTCCTCCTGTGGGTCCGGGTCTTTGGGTGCCAACATCGAATGCTCCGGCAGTTAACCCCTACGCATATCAACGCAGGTTATTGGTACCGGGCTCTGCAAATGGCACTACACTGGTACCGCCACCAGCTTTCTCCACCGTTCCCGGTTCGCCATTTTATAATATGGTAAAGCAGGTATATGATGCTTCAGCTACACCAGCTACACTAACAGCCGATCAAAAAGCGATGGCCGATTACTTTAAAGATGTGCCCGGTTATACGTCCGGCGGTACTTATGTTGCCCTTATGTCACAGGCCCTGGGCATTACAAAGCCAACACTGGATATGGCAGCCCTCACCTATGTAAAAGTTGGATTGGCACAACATGAGGCTGGCATTATTCTCTTCACCAATAAATACCAGTTTAACCTGATTCGTCCTGTTACTTATATCCGTGCTTATATTGATCCTGCCTGGTCCACCTATATTCCCACACCCAATCATCCTGAATTTCCTTCCGGCCATTCTACGACAGGTGGCGCTGTCCTTACCATGATGAGCAATATCTTTGGCGAGGATTTTCACATTACGCTGCACACCTACGATTATCTTAACTACCCTCCCCGCAGTTATACCAGTTTTACTCAATTGGGCAACGAAATATCCGACAGCCGTTTTTATGGCGGGCTGCATTACCGGGCCACACTTGAAAAGAGTACTGAACAAGGTAAAAAAGTAGCCAATAATATTTTAAATACAGTAAAATTTTTGAAGGAGTAATTTTTCAGGACACATAAACAAAAGCCGCAGCATTTGCTGCGGCTTTATTTTTTTCTTTTGAAATTTTTTGGAACGAAGTCAATAGCACAACATGCTTCATTAATTGGGTATTGGAAAAAATCCGCCAGCAGATTTTACTGTTTGGAGCAGGAAGAAATAATTTCTATCTTATCCCGACAAGAATACATTTAGCTTCTATCTCTGCGGGGCGTCGCTGTGTGCTGAATTGTGTATAGCAGCAGCCTGCGGCACCAGGGAACTACAGCTCAAGAATTTAACTACAACACAGCAATCAACTATAGTATTTCAAATGCCGCAGGGTTCTTAACTCACACACAATAGCCACAAAGAAACCCTGCGGGAGAGGGAATATAATTGAATGAAGAGGGAAGCATCTTTATTCCTTATGTCGTAGTAACAGCGTTATGATTAAATACTATAGCAAGATTTACACTTCACCTGACTTTTATGATCATCTTATCCAGGAAACACGTTTTTAATTTACCGGTGCTCTTGTGATCGCTCCAGGTTCAATTATAATATCGGTCTCCCTGAATTGAAAATTACTTAATGCAGGATGAGATAGTACAGAAGCTACCAGAGGACTCGCTTTAAAATTCTCCAACGCCTCCAGGTTTTCGAAAAGATAAATGGCGCCGGCTTCTTTTTTCCCCGCGTCTAAAAGCCATATTTTCCATTTACAGCCTGGTACATCAGCAAAAGCTTGCGCAACTGAAGCAAATATGTTTTCCAGCTCCATTTCGGTAAGATCGTAATTGTATTGAGTAATAAGAATTCTTTGTGCCATTTTAATAGTATTTATGTTATTTCAATATAGAAAACTTTGAAGAGAACGGTACTTTGAACATTATCAGCGTTTCTAAGAAAATATAGCGAAGGAACGATTTAGATGTTGTTTGGATTACTGTATGCTAATAGGGTCATTCTTTAAAGGTACCTTATATATTTAAAGCAAATGATTGAGATTTTTATCCGTATGCCCGGGGTATTGCCCCGCAACCAGTGCCAGCATGCCGGCAGGCAGTTTATAGTATCATCATCATTCTCACTTTATTTCGCTGTATGAGTTTTTTCAAAAGCAGTCCGGTTTTTGCTGTAATGAGTTGTTGGTTCCGGATTTTTAATTTCAATTCAATGTATGAAAACTTTTATCCTGATTACTGCTGCCTTAGCTGTTTCCTGTAATAATACAGAGCAGGTCTCAGTTGAAAAAAGCCAGATTGAATTGAAGCGGGGAGCGGTGATCTCATGTGGTCCGCAAGAAGGAGAGATCTTTGGTTCTGTGTCTTTTGATGCAACTATACCGGAACAATTTCAAAAAGATTTTAACACAGGCATCGCATTGCTTCATTCATTTGAGTACGACGAGGCGGAAAAGATGTTTGCAAAAGTAATTGATGAAGTTCCGGGTTGTGCAATGGCTTATTGGGGAGTTGCGATGAGTAACTTTCACCCTTTATGGGTTCCCCCCTCACCGGCAGAATTAAAAAAGGGTATGCAGGTAGTGCAGGCTGCCCGGATCATTAAAAATAAAACCAAAAGAGAATCAGCTTACATTGAAGCTATTGCCCAATTCTATGAACAAGCGGATGAATTGGATCATCGCAGCCGTGTATTGAAATTTGAAAAAGCAATGGCCGATATTTATCGCTTGTATCAGGATGACAAAGAAGCCGTAGTTTTTTATGCTTTAGCATTAAATGCAGCAGTTGATCCTGCCGATAAAACGTATACCCGCCAGCGAAAAGCTTTTGAATTATTAGAACCGATCTTTCAAGAACAACCTTTGCACCCGGGCATTGCCCATTATATTATCCATAATATGGATTATCCCGCATTAGCGGAATTAGCATTGCCGGCAGCAAGAAAATATGCAAGCATTGCGCCTGCATCTGCTCATGCGCAACATATGCCTTCACACATTTTTACAAGGTTAGGTTTATGGGATGAATCTATTAAGTCAAATCTGGCTTCTGTTTCATCTGCTCAATGTTATGCTGAACAAGCCAAACTTAATGCTCATTGGGATGAAGAACTACATGGCATAGATTACCTGGTGTATGCATATCTGCAAAAGAATGATGATGAGTCAGCAAAACGGCAATTGGATTATTTAGAAAGTATCAATAAAGTTTATCCGGCTAACTTCAAAGTGGCTTATGCTTTTGCTGCCAGCCCTGCCCGTTATGCCCTGGAGAGAAAGGATTGGAGAATGGCTTCCGAACTACAATTACATTCAGCGAACTTTTCATGGAAAGAATTTCCCTGGCAAGAAGCGATTATTCATTTTGCCAAATTACTTGGGTATGTACATTTAAATAATTTGAACGATGCTGAAAAGGAATTGGGTCAATTGAAAATACTTCACCAAACCTTATTGCTGCAAAAAAATAAGACATTCGAAGCAGCTCATGTAGAGGTACAGATAAATGCATCCGAAGCATGGATTGAACTGAAAAAGGGGAATAAACAAAAAGCAAAAGAACTTATGATCGCTGCAGCAGATAAAGAGGATGGTATGGAAAAGCATCCTGTAACCCCTGGTTCCGTATTACCGGCCCGGGAACTTCTTGGTGAAATGTTATTGGAATTGAATGAGCCGATCCCTGCAGCGGAAGCTTTTAGAAAAGATCTAAAAGTAAACCCTAACAGACGCAATGGCATGATCGGTTTAAGCTTAGCAGAACAAAAGGCACTTATACGTTAAGCGTTTCTTTTTAGTAGTTACATCCACCAGCGGTCTTGCTACACAGCCAGTATTTGCCTTTGTTAAATCTTCGGCATGCAGGCAACATAATTGAATGAAGAGGGCGGAGCCCGGGAGTTTAGTTACAATAATTGGTGTTACAGTATCAGCATCTTTCTTCCATAGTTCTTTGCAGCAACAACTGAAAATGAATATCTTTCGATAATCAAATTTATATGATTCAAGAATTTGAAGTAATAAAAGTAGTTGACCTTCATAATAATCGAGGTCAATACATTTTTGCTCGACAAGTTGAAGTTGGCAGTCACTTTGAAATAAAGGAGGGTTCATTGTTTGGAGATATATCCATTTCCAAATATTTAGATATGCCAAGAATATTAGATCAAAATCAACAGCAAAGAAGTGATGTATTTATATTTCGGCCGATGGAAAAATTTCCATCTGATCACTTCAAGGAAGGACAGCTAGTGAAACTCGTTATTCCAGATTAACCCA